>JAKAKE010000090.1 GCA_021824625.1 Bacteroidota bacterium
AGACGGGTTACAAAAATTTATCACTAACAAAAATGAAATGGTTTTAACCGATACTCAAAAAATTAATAAAGAAATCATTTCTTCTGTACTTGCCGGTTATCCATTAGAAGTATCTCTGACAATCGAAGACCTGAATCACAGAAAAGCAACCGATAAGAAAAAAATCAATTTCAATAAAATCATCAAAGAGAATGATAAGCATATAGTTTTCTCGATTCTATTTGGGTTGGCAGACGACAGGCTTAACATTAAAGTAAAAAGTGAACTTAAGAACTTCGTTGATAAATTGGATTCAGCTCAAGTTAAAATTACAGGCTATTCTGACATAATCGGCGGCGAGAAGAAGAACAGGATGCTTTCGGCAAACAGGGCAAAAAACAGTGCAGACCTGATACGAAGTATAAACTCAAAGCTTGATATTATCAGTATCAAATCATACAGCTATGACAAATTCCCTCCGGGAATCAATTCCTATTTCCTGCCATCCGAAAGATACTTTGCAAGAACAGTGGTAGTTGAGATATTGAGGAAGTGATTTTGGACAATTCCCCATGTTGAAAAATATGGTTATTCTTATTAATCTGACACTTCAGCGAGAGCTGTGGGCATGGTTTCTAATTGCAAAACCCGTAGTTTTCTAAGTTCCATCATCAAAAATATTATGGCAAGTATGGATGTTATTCCATCCGCAATGGGCGTGGCAACCCAAACTCCGTCAATCCTGAAAAATTGAGGAAGAATAAGCAGCAACGGAATTAATATAATAACCTGCCTAAGCAATGTCAGTATAATCGCAAATTTTGCTTTTTTCACTGCCTGGAAATAACTTGCTGCTATAATCATAAATCCGAGCATAGGAAGCATGAGAAAATAAATTCTCATTCCATGTGCTCCCATTTGGATTAGTTTTGCTTCATGAGTGCTGAAAAGCATCACAATCTGCTCATCAAAAATAAAAATGATTAGAAAACCAAAAATGCAGATAGCTGAAGCAAAAAATAATCCTTTTTTAAGTGTTTGAAGAACACGTCCATATTGTTGAGCCCCATAGTTAAATCCGACAATCGGCTGCATGCCCTGATTAATTCCAATCACAGGCATAAAGATAATCATAAATATGCTGTTAATTATTCCAAGTACGGCAATTGCCAGGTCGCCTCCGTAAACAGCAAGATTTCTGTTTGCAATCAATACAACGACAGATGCAGCAAGCTGCATTACAAATGGAGAGATACCTATAGATAACATTCCAAGAACAATTTCTTTTCTTGGCAGCAAATTTTTTAAATGTAGTTTAATTGTGCTTCTTTTACTGAAGAAGTATGATAAAATCCAAACAGAACCAATGAACTGGGATATTATGGTTGAAAGTGCAGAACCTTTGACACCCCAATGAAAACCGAATATGAAAATGGGATTTAGAATTGTATTTATCACAGCACTTATGACCATTGTGAACATCGCTATTTTCGGATTTCCTTCCCCTCTTATTATATTGTTCATTGTGAAAGCTATGCCCTGAAAGATAATGCCGAACAAAGCAATGCCTACGAAGTCTTTTGCATAGTGAAATACCTGGCCTGATGCTCCGAGAAGTCTGATGAGCGGGTCGAGAAAAATATATCCCGATGCAGTGAGTGCAAGTGAAATGATAATAGCAAGAGTCAATCCGTTTCCGGCAACTTTTTCCGCTTCTTCTTTTTTTCCTTCACCAAGTTTTATCGAGACTAATGCTGTTGCTCCAATGCCAACTAACATTCCGAAAGCCATTACGATGATAATAAGTGGGAATGATATTGCAATACCCGACAAAGCAAGCGGCCCGACACCCCTGCCGACAAATATTCTGTCAATAACGTTGTAGGATGCCATCACAATCATACCTATAATTGCAGGCACCGAGAAGTCCCACAGTAGCTTTCCTATTTTCTCCTTGCCAAGTCTTTCTGTATGTTGCATATTTCAGATGATTTTGAAAAAAGTCAAGTGAATAACACGATTTTGGAAAAAAAATGTTTCATTGTATTTAATAATTATTCATATTACGCAACATATAACTTCTGTAATACATGATGTTCAACTCCTGCGGAGTTACTCCCAATGTTTAATTACAATCCCATCGGGATTGAACATTACATACTGAAGATAATAATTACTGCGTAACATGAGTTAAATAATTACAAAAAAAAAATTATTTCTTCTTCCTTGAACTTATTATAACCACGTATGCACTCAGTAGGTTCATAATGCCAAGCATAATCCCGAGATTCATTATCCCGAGCCATGGGAGAAGCACTGCCGATATAATAAATGCACCCAGAGCTGAACCGTACAAATCCGCACTGTATGCTTCGGATGCTATTGCAGAAGGTGTTGGAATCTTCTTTTTTCTGATAATCAAATCAGGATTAATATTTCCGGTTGCCGATGAAAACTGCACTCCGACAAATGATGCACCCAAAAAAGTAAGAATAATGAACATGATAACTGAAACTAAATAATTCTCTGATATTTGCTTAATGAATAAGAGAGCCAAAGGCAGAAGAGAAATATAGATGGCCAGCAATAGTTGACTCGATATAAATTTTTTCAGGCTGTCCGATTTTCTAAAAACATTCACTCCATAAGCAATACCTGCCATAAACGCAGTGATTATGATGCTGAGCATATAATAAACATTTCCGAAAATAAACTGGAATGTAAATATGATGATTAGCTCTGCACCTATTGCAGAGAATCCTCCGGTGAATAAACCTATTCCTATCGGCTTCAATCTTATTAAAATTAATGTAAAAGGCAGTGTAAGTACAGCAATCAATAAATAAAAGTTGATATTGAAATAGCTCAGCCAGTATAATAATTGCTGATAGTATGCTATCGGATAAAAATCGCGGTTCAATTCTGCTTTTGGATTTATTGATTTTAATATATTATCTGCCCTTTGCTTTATTGATTGCTCGTCATAATAATATTTATTGACATATACATTTTCAATACCTGCGGAATCAACCAGGTCCCCGATTTTATATGAAAAAGCCTTATCCAAAGCTATATAATAATTCTTAGCTCCCGGAATTATGTTTACAATTTTGAAAATACTTTTCATTGTATTATAAACAGATGAGTTAAGGCCAGCGGCTTCCTTGCTTACATAATTTTCAGTTAGAGGAAGGCTGAGAGTGACAACAGCATTCTTATTCAGTTTGGATTTCAAATCTTTGAAAAAATCATAAGTGTAAAATCTGTTGAGCTGTGCTGTAGAAGGCTCAGGCAAATATACAATCACAGCATCATATAGTTTATCGGTTTTTCTAATGAACAGTCTCGCATCTTCATTGATGATGTTCACTCTTTTATCTTTGTTGAAATTAGTATATTTTTTTCCTAACCTGATTAGCTCCGGGTCAATTTCAGTATAATCAACTTCTGCCGGATTGTATTTCAGAATTTCTTTTGTTACGCCGCAAATACCACCGGATATTAATAATATGTTAGTATGTTTCTTTGTTTGAACAAGAGCATAATGCACAGCCTCCTCGGCATCAACCGGATTCCCGGTTGAAAACAGAAGTGTACCATCGAGAAAAAAGTTATTTTGTTCTGCTGTTTTTGTTATTACTATGTTGCCGTAAGGTGTATCCTTAGTTTCGAGTATTTTTTGCCCTTTGAAAAGAAACTTTTTTGTTTGATAATCAAAATTAAAAAAGAAAGGTAAAGCAGATAATAAAATCAGTAAGATTGATATAATTACAGTAACTTTTATACATACCGGTTTATCTTTCGCACCAATTCCTTTTTCATCAGATGATAATGCAAATACAATTATTGCAATTAGGTTCACAGCAAACAAAAATGCAAGAGACTGAAAAACATTAAATATAAAAATCAGTATGAAGCTGAAAACAAATCCACCCAAGATGCTCCCGATTGCCTCATAAAAATATACTCCCGATATTTTTGAACCTTCATTTGTTAATTTGACACTATATAAAGTAAATAGAACACCCGATACGATGCAAAACGGTGTGAGTATAATAATCAAATAAATCACTATTTCGGGTATATTTAGTGTTACACCATAAATGAATAACCTGAATCTTAGGAAACGCAGAAAAAATATCATCAATGCAGGTAATAATAATAACAGGAATTGAAGGGAAATGATACTTATTATTATTAATTTATCTTTTACGATATATCGTCCAATCCTTGCTCCTGTGGCTGTAATAGTCATCCAAGCCGCAAAAATTAAACCATAGTTCAGTTCATTTCCGTTTAGCACAGATTGAAATTCCCTGATTGCAACAATTTGTGTTATTATGGCAGATAGCCCCAGAATAATAACCGGGAAAGACTTGCTTAATCCTGTTTTTTGCATAAAATTCATAAAAAGTTTAAAATAAAATATAATTTATTCTAAATTTACTTCGCAATAATCCGATTTTTTTTTTAATTTAACATACATTAATAAAAATTTATTAATAATTCATTTATTTAAGGTGGTAAAATCAGGGTAATAATAAGCCTACTGTTTACGTCATTAAAAACATGGATAGATTACTTCTCATAAAAAAGACAAGGCTGAGACCTGATGAATCCTTTTTATAGGAATTATAAAAATTGAAAACAAATTATTTATTAAACTTTTGAGGTAAATTATGAGGTTAGTGAAACGGTGCATTTTGTATGCTCTCATAATTATCATTTCAGCACAATTATCATCTGCGGTTGATGATTACAAATATGAGATGAAAATTATCGGGAGGCATGACGGTGATGTTCTCGGCGTTTTTGTGAATGAAAACAACACAAAAGTTGCGACATGCAGCCTCGATGAAACAATTAAAATCTGGAGCCTGCCCGAAGGCAAAGAACTACTGCACCTGAAGGGACATTTCGGTGCTGTTAACAACATATCTTTCTCGGGTAATGACAAGTGGCTCGCAAGCGGTTCGGGAGATATGACGGTCAGAGTGTGGGATGTTGCCACAGGCGAGCAATTAAATATTCTCACAGGACATACTGACCAGGTCATTGGTGTGTATTTCAGCCAGGATGACAGCAGTACATTCATTGCCAGCACAAGTTTTGATAAAACAGTTAAACTATGGGACACAAGGCTTGCAAGCGAGATTAAAACACTCAGAGGCCATACAGAACCTACAAACAATGTAGCTTACAGCTATGACGGTAAATACATTGCATCTTGCAGTGATGACAAGACCATTAAAATCTGGTCAACCGATTTGACTACAAAAGAACCATTAAAAACAATTACAGGCCATGAAGCACCGGTGCTGACTGTATTATACAGCTTCGACAGCAAACTTCTGATTTCATCCGATGAAGCAGGCGTCATTAAAGTATGGGACATGCCTGATGGCAACCTTCTTCTTTCGATACAGGCTCATAATGAATTGATTCAGGATGTTTCAATAGCTGAAGACAATCAAACAATTGTTTCAGCCAGCCTCGACAGTACGGTAAAACTTTGGAATGTCAAAACAGGTGAAAATTTGATGACATTCAACACAGGTGTTGAGGTTTGGTCCGTTGACCTTGTAAGTGATGCAAGTATTATAATTATTGGTTGTGCTGACGGAACCGTTCGTTTCCTGAATCAGCAAAAGAAGAAAAAAGATAAAATTAAATAAAGGAGAAAAATATGCGAAGAATTGCAGTTTCGTTTTTTATTGCCGCTGTGTTAACAGTATTCGGGATTTCTCCCTGCTATTCACAATTGACCAAACTGGTTGTGTCTGTCACAGGTAGTGTTTTCAATGAAATCACTCACCAGCCTGTCAACGTAAAGATGGAAGCATTTGATGCAAACGGTAAGAGGGTTTACAGAGGTACAAGCAATGCCGAGCAAAATGGTTATTATTACATTACAGGTTTGAAACCCGGCGAAAAGTATTTTATACGTTTCGGCGATGTTGACTATTTCAAACAAGACTTCGAAGTTGATATTCCGCCTACTGATAAATATGCCGAGTTTTCACGTGACTTTCTCATCAAGCCAAAAGCTAAAGGATTGAGAATACCTCTTAGGGTTCCGACTTTCGAACTTGGTAAAATGAAGCTCAGAGCCGGTTCCGATTTCTTCCTGAAAGACATCCTGGAGACAATGCAGAAAAATCCACGTGTAAGATTCCAAATCCTATCCTTCCCTGATAATGACCAAAATCCAAACGAGAATAAAGTTATAACAGAGGGAAGATGTAATTCATTGAGGGATTACTTTATCAAAAACGGTATCGAAGCAGACAGGATTCTAACATACGGTTCAGACCAAACCGACCCTACTCAACCGCCGCCAACCAAGAAAATGGCAAAAGGCAAAAGATATGTCGGGCCAACTTATTTTGTCGTCGAATCATTCTGATTTTTATTCTTTTAAACTTGGGGGAACCTGTGAGTCAACGCGCTGCAGGTTCCTTTTTTTTTAACAATTTTTTGTCATTTTGAACGAAGTGAAGAATCTAAAAGTAAATAGAATATTATTTATTGTTGCCTTTTTCTTCCTGCTCGGCTACTCCCGTAACCCCAGCCAGAATGTTAATTGGCAAATACATGTCGAGATGGGCATACCCCAAGATAATTCACTCTCTGATGACTTTCTCATTTTTCGGAAACAGTATGTACTATCTTACAACAAGGACAAATGTGTAACGAACTGGGTTTCATGGAACCTTAACTCAAGCTGGTTCGGCGATGTACCAAGATTCAAGGGTAATTTCATTACAGACCCGAATCTTCCGAACAATTTTTGCAGGGCAAAACACAAGGACTACACAAACAGTGGCTATGACAAGGGGCATATTGTCCGTTCGGAAGAAAGAACTAATACAGCCGAAAACAACAAAGCAACTTTCATTCTTACTAATGTAATACCTCAAGCCCGAGACCTGAACCGTGGTCCCTGGCTTGCTCTCGAACGCTACTGCGAAGTTTTATGCAAAAAAAATTATAAAGAATTATACATCATAGCGGGTGGCATTTATCATACTTCCAAAAAAGTGAATAAAAAAATCACAATACCTGATTCGTGCTTTAAAATCATTGTTATACTCGACAAGGGAAAAAAATCAGCTTCAGTGAATAGCAAAACACAAATCATATCGGTTGCAATGCCTAACATTAACGGCATCAGAAATGCAGACTGGCACACATATATCAGCACAGTTGACAGAATCGAGTATTCCACCGGCTATAACTTCCTGAATAAAATTCCCGAACCACTTCAATCGAAATTAGAAAAAAAGAAATTTAAATAATTACTAATTACTAATTACTAATTTCTTGTGACAGTAGTATGTCATGCTGAACTTGTTTCAG
The DNA here is from genome assembly GCA_021824625.1 of Bacteroidota bacterium. Lineage (GTDB taxonomy): Bacteria > Bacteroidota > Ignavibacteria > Kapaibacteriales > UBA2268 > XYC2-FULL-35-21. Next base: position 7,339 of record JAKAKE010000090.1, read on the forward strand.
CGTCCATAGCCTAAATCCTGCATTAACAGCCCCCTTTTTCAAAGGGGGTTTGGGGGTTTCCTTATGAACCTGTTTTAAAATCCACTTGCTTTTCTCAATATTCCTGTTTAAGTTTGGCTGTGAAATAGATAAAATTAGATTTAAGAGAAAACAACTCCAGAGGAGTTGAACGTCTGTAAAAAGATATAACTGAAAATAATGCCAACTCCAGAGGAGTTGAACATCTGTAACAAAGAATGACAAATTATGATAACAACTCCAGAGGAGTTGAACGTCTGTAAAAAGATATAACTGAAAATAATGCCAACTCCAGAGGAGTTGAACGTCTGTAACAAAGAATGACAAATTATGATAATAACTCCAGAGGAGTTGAACGTCTGTAACAAAACAAAACTGAAATTAACCACAACTCCAGAGGAGTTGAACATCTGTAACAAAGAATGACAAATTATGTAACAACTCCAGAGGAGTTGAACGTCTGTAAAAAG
>JAKAKE010000224.1 GCA_021824625.1 Bacteroidota bacterium
TAAGCTATTGATATACAAAGAGTTACTAAGTCAACACTTATTTAAGAGATTGCCTTTATTCACCCGGCTTAAAATCTTAACAGTCTAATTATTAATTTTGAATTGTTAATTTTTAATTGACTATCTGTCCGTCACCCAACGTAATTATTCTTTCGGAGGCACTTGCTATGGATTGGCTATGAGTGGCTACAAGAATCGTTAATGACCATTCTTTTCTCAATTTAACAATTAATTCCAGAACCGAAGAAGCATTCGCAGAATCGAGATTACCTGTGGGTTCATCTGCAAAAATAATTGAAGGCTCATTTATCAATGCTCTTGCTATGGCAACCCTCTGCTGTTCGCCACCTGAAAGTTCGGAAGGCTTATGGTCAAGTCTTTCGCTTACACCGACAGATTCCATCAATTCCTTTGCTTTCCTCCCGGCTAAGGCAAATGAATCGCCATTAATCAATGCAGGCATCATTACATTCTCAAGCGATGTGAACTCCGGAAGTAAGTGGTGGAATTGAAAGATAAATCCGATATGGTTATTCCTTACCCTTGACAACTGAGGTTCGGTCATATTTGAGTATATGTAACTGTTCCCGTTAATATTAAGCTGTATCTCACCGGAATCAGGTGAGTCAAGCGAGCCGAGCAAGTGCAGAAGTGTGCTTTTACCAACACCTGAGGGTCCCATTAATGCTACAAATTCACCTTTTTTGATTTCAAGCGATAATCCTTTGAGGACGGGTACCTCCTTACCTTTAACTTTTGAATAGGTTTTTTTTAAATTATCAGCTTTTAATATCATCTTCAATTGTATTCTAATATGAAAGCAGGGGTACAAAATCTTGTACCCCTGCAATTTATAAATTTAAATAAATTTATTTCAAAATCCTCATAGCAACACGGCGGTTCATAGCCCTGGCTTCGTCTGTTGTTTCCTTTTTCAAAGGTTTTTTCTTACCATAACCGACAGACTTAATTCTGTTTGCTTCAATTCCGGCATTGATTAAATAACTTTTAACGGAACTTGCTCTTTCATTTGAAAGCTTATTATTATAATCATCTGTGCCGACATCATCCGTATGCCCTTCTATCTGAATTTTAATTTCGGGATTATCCTTCAGGAACTCAATTACTCTTTCTAATTCAGGTATAGATTCTTCTTTTAGCTCGGATTTATCGTAATCAAAGAAAACGAGTAATCTTGTATTACCACTCTCAAGAGGTGACAAATAAATGTTTTTTGTTTCCTCATGGCCGGTTTCAGTCGGAAGAACTTCATACCTGTCGCTGTAAAACAAATAACCGTCTCTTTCTGATGTAATCGAATAAGTCTTACCCGGCTGAAGAACAACAAAATAATTACCGGTAACATCATCACTGCGTAAATCGGCAACTTTTTTCCCGGTGCGCAAATCTGTTACCGTAATATCACTTCCTAAAGGTTGATTTGTTATAGCATCCTGAACCGTTCCCTGCACCAAAACTACTGCCTCGGAAGGATAAGGATTAGGCACAGCCATATAAATATCAAAACCTCCTGCACCCCCCGGCCTGTCGGATGAAAAATAAGCTATATCGGAATTTGCCTTTGCGACATAGAAAAACTCATCTGATGCCGAATTAATAGGAACTCCCGGATTGAATGGTGCAGTGAAACCGCCACCCTGATTTTTTGTTAAATAAATATCATATCCTCCCATGCCTCCGTCCTTATCGCTTGCAAAAGTCATTGACTTATTATCAGCCGCAATAACCGGAGACATTTCGTTGGATGGTGAGTTTACGGGACTTCCGATATTAACTGCTTTCGACCAGCCTCCGCGTGTCCCTGTGCACATATAAATATCAGAGCCTCCTTTTCCTCCGGGCCTGTCGCTTGCAAAGTACAATGTATTTCCATCGCTTGATAATGCCGGTTGAGAATCCCACTCGTAAGAGTTTACATTTGGACCGAGATTTTGCACATCAGTCCATTCTCCGTTTACCCTGCGGGCGCTGTATAAATCAGTTCTGCCCAAACCTTCTTTGCCTGCTTCATAAGCGGCAAAAACCATAAATTGACCGTCAGGCGTTACTGCCACAGAGCCAATCTGCTCGCCGTCGTTAACATCGCCTTTCAACTCTTCGGGGACAGTCCAGCCGTCTGATGTCCTCTCGACAACATAAACCTTCTGCCCGTCATCCCTGTCGGATGTAAAATAAATCAAACGTCCGTTTTGAGTGAGTGATGGTGCAAAATCATCGTATGAGCTGTTGAATTCTGCAGAGATAATATCAATTTTTTTTTGCTGGGCAAATAATAACGAAGATGCTATAAAAATAACAAGTAATATATATATTTTTCTCATTTTTTTTCTCCTTATTCTATTATATTTCAAACCATAATGCAAGAGCAAGCTGAATCGAGTTTAGCATCTTTTTTGATGATGTTTCAACTACTGAATTTAAATTGTTAATATCCCTCCAATGGGTATCCCCCGTTACAGGCGTCAGTATTAATTGAAATCTACCCTGCGGGACAAGATATATTGATTTTGAGAGTGGTATCTTATAACCAACACCACCTTCAAGACCTACCCTTGTAGTTTTTTGAACTAAATTGACATTCCCGTTCTGATCTAAATCTATTTCCTTTTCTACTGCAGTTCCGGTAACTTGCCCCGTTTGAAACCAATTATTCCTAAACCAAAAAGGGAAATCATTTAACTGGGTACCGTCCAGTGAATTAGGCGACCATTTCGTTTCCATATCACCCGCCAGAAAATGGAATGTTGGTCCGACTGTGAAGAATAATCTATCATTGATATTTATTCTCAGCAATGGAGTCAGTGTAATATATGCAGAACTTACATCAACTCCTAAATTCATATCATGTGAAAAACCGTTAAAATCATAATCGGTGCCATTAGTTGTAGTTCCATAATTTTTCATATCATAAGACACCCTAAATTGAACTGAAAGTGATTTGTTGATAGGTACATCAACCAAAACTCCAAAATGAGGTGATAAACCATTGGCGGATTTCAAACCATTCCAAACTGTTCCATGTGGGAAATTAGGGTCCCACACCATAGTCTGACTAAACATATTAAAATTTAATCCTGCCTCAACTCCAATTATAAACGGATTTCGTTTATATGACCAGTCAACATCTTCTGATGATGCCTTTTTACCATGAGGCCTAAGTACATCTTCCTGGGCAAAACCAATGGATATTGCAAAGAAAAGCAAAATAAAATAAGCTATTAAGTATCTCGAATACTTCATATTAACTGTACCTTTCATTTATGGTAGAAATTTTTTTTAATATACGTATTTAGTTAAGGATAATTTTGTTATTAACAAAATTTCAATCATTTGTTCATAGATAATAAATGCAAAGTTATAATAAATTGAACATAAAACAAAAAGGCATCAAAATGATGCCTTAGTAAAAAAATATATTCATAAAGTGATTATGATTTTTCTTCTTCTTTCTCTTCATCTTTTATTTCTTCAGTAGTTTCCGGTGTTTCATCTACAACTTCTTCCTCTGTTTCTGCCATAGTGTCTTCCTGCACCTCCGCTATTACTTTTTCTTCAGTAACTTTGGACTCGACAACTTCAGCTTCCTGTACTTCTGCGGCTTCGGCTTTTTTCGCTCTCTTTCCTTTTTTCTTGGATTCAGCTTTCTTTGCCATAGCTTTCTTTCTTGCCTTCAAAGATACAGTGCCATCCTGCGGAGCAGACCAGTCAACCAATTCTATTATGGCAGCCTCGCCGCCGTCGCCTCTGCGTGTGCCGAGTTTTGTAATTCTGCAATAACCGCCGGGCCTTTCCTCGACGAGTGGAGCAATAGTATCGAACAACTCCTGCAGAACAGCTTTATTCCTGATATCCCTGCCTACGATTCTGCGGTTGTGAATATCAACTTTTTGACCTTCCGGCAGTAATCCGCCTTTCTCATTCTGCATTGCCTTCTTGGCTTTTGTGATTAACTGCTCTGCATAAGGCCTTAGCTCTTTGGCTTTAGCCAGTGTGGTTTTAACATGTTTATGTTCAAACAATGAAGTCGCAAGGTTTTTCAACAACGCTTTCCTGTGCGAAGCTGTCCTGTTTAATTTTCTTCCTCTAACCTGATGTCTCATATTAATACTCTATATAATCGAAATAAAATTTTGTAAGTGGGATACAAAATTTTGTATCCCTACATTATCATATTATTAATAATTATCGCTTAATAAACTAATTTTCTTAGGTTCATCTTTTATATACTTGTCAATGTTCATACCGAATTCAAGCCCGAATGAATGTACAACTTCGCCTAATTCAGCGAGTGATTTTCTTCCGAAATTCCTGAACTTCAGCAATTCATGCTCCTGCAGAGATATTAACTCTGCCAAATTCTTAATATTAGCGGCTTTCAGGCAGTTATGAGCCCTGACCGATAATTCAAGCTCATCCACGGGAGTCAGCAAAATTTTACGAAGCCTGTTTCTTTCAGCTTCTTTCACTTCTTCCTCGACAGGAATTGGCGGAGGAACTTCTTCTTCTTCCTCGTTAAAGTGTATAAAGAGCTTAATATGGTCATTCATAATTTTTGCCGAATTATGAAGAGCTTCATCGGGAGCAATCGTTCCGTCAGTGATAACGTCAAGAATCAGTTTCTCATAATCGGTTTTCTGACCTACTCTATAAGGTTCGATAGAATAAATTACATTTTTAATCGGAGTATAAATGGCATCTATTGGCAACATTCCAATCGGAAAATCGGTTAATTGATGGTCTTCCGCAGGAACATACCCTTTGCCTCTGCCAATTCTGAGCTCGATGTCAAACTCGGCATCTCCTGCCAGAGTAGCAATGTAATGGTTTGGTTCAAGCACTTCAATGTCGTTTGTGGCATCCTGTATGTCTTTTGCTGTCCATACAAGCGGACCTTTCACATGGAAATTAATCCATTGAGCTTTTTTATCAACGGTTTTAAATCTGATTGATTTCAGATTAAGAATAATTTCCGACACATCTTCAATCACTCCGGGAATAGTCTGGAACTCATGCAAAACATCAGTAATCTTGACACCGATTATTGCAGCACCGGGAATAGAAGATAAAAGAATACGGCGAAGCGAATTACCGATAGTTACGCCATAGCCCTGCTCCAGCGGCTGAAGAACAAATCTTCCGTGGTCCTTTTTTTGTGTTTCCTCAATCTGTACCCTCTCGGGCATTTGCATTTGAATATTCATACTTGCCGGTTCTGCTGTTTATTAATTAAATAGCTGTTATTTAATTTTCAAAAAAAAATTAATTATACCCTTCTTCTCTTAGACGGCCTGCATCCGTTGTGAGGAATAGGGGTTTTGTCAAGGATGCTATGCACTTCGAGCCCTGCCATCGTCAAAGCCCTAATTGCGGCTTCCCTTCCGGCTCCGGGACCTTTAACGACAACATCAACTTTCCTCAATCCGAGGTCATAAGCTTCTTTTGCAGTTCTTTCGGCTGAAACCTGCGATGCGTACGGAGTGTTCTTTTTAGACCCCCTGAACCCGTTTTTACCTGCCGATGACCAGCAAATTGTATTACCATACATGTCGGTGATGGTAACCATAACATTATTGAAAGATGCCCTGATAAACACCTTCCCATGTATATCGGATACTATTTTCTTTTTTGTTTTCTTCTTTACTGTTGCCATGTTAAATCAATAATTATTAATAAAAATCATAATTCCAATAAGTCAGCGATGGTGCTATTTCTTAGCCATAGCTTTTTTCTTGCCGGCTACGGTTTTACGTTTACCTTTACGAGTTCTGGAATTAGTTCTGGTTCTCTGTCCCCTGACCGGCAGCCCTTTACGGTGCCTAAGTCCACGGTAGCAGCCAATATCCATAAGCCGCTTGATATTCATCTGAACTTCAGAGCGAAGCTGTCCCTCAACCTTTACGGTTTCCTGTAAAATTGAACGAATACGTGCTATCTCATCATCTGTCCAATCGTTAACTTTTTTGCTCTCGTCAACTCCGGCTTTTGCCAACACCTTTTCGGATGTGGTTCTGCCTATTCCGAAAACATAAGTAAGCCCGACGACGCCGCGCTTGTTTTTTGGAAGGTCTATACCTGCAATTCTTGCCACTACATTACTCCTTGTTTAAGAATTAACCCTGTCTTTGTTTAAAACGGGGATTCTTTTTATTAATAATATAAATTCTACCTTTTCTACGTACAATCTTATCGTCAGGATTTCTTTTCTTAATTGATGCTTGTACTTTCATCTTTTTCTCTTTATCAATATTTTTAAATACTTATTTCTTATTTATAACGGTAGATTATTCTACCCTTAGATAAATCATAAGGCGATAACTCAACAGTAACTTTATCACCCTGTAAAATTTTTATAAAATTCAATCTCATTTTTCCTGATATATGTGCCAGTATTTTATGGCCGTTTTCAAAACGAACAACAAACTGAGTGTTGGGGAGAGTCTCCTCAATTACACCATCAACACGAATCAGTTCCTGCTTCGCCATAAATCATCATTTCCTTATTGTCAAAATTAAAGGATAACTGTCATCCACAATGACTGTATGCTCAAAATGAGCCGCCGGCTTACCATCCACAGTCCTGACAGTCCAGCCGTCCGATTCTGTTCTAACCAATTTTGTACCTGCGTGAACCATCGGTTCAATTGCAAGAGCCATTCCTTTTTCAAGCTTTACATTCGGATATTTCGACCTGTGCAGAAGCGGAGGTACGAAATTCGGGACAGGCGGTTCTTCGTGAAGATTTTTCCCAATCCCATGTCCGACCAGTTCCCTTGTTACCGAATAACCCTTACTTTCCACATATTCCTGAACAGCCCTCGATATATCATACACTTTGTTTCCGCTGACAGCTTTTTCTATACCAAGCATCAGGGATTCCTGAGTAATTTTCATTAACCTTACTTTTTCGTCTGTCACAGTCCCTACCGCATAAGTAACGGCACTGTCACCGAAGTATCCGTCAAGCTCGGCACCGCAGTCAATCGAAACAATCTGCCCTGCTTCAAGCTTCCTTTTTCCCGGCATCCCGTGAACCACTTCATCATTAATTGATACACATAGTGTATAAGGAAACTTCTTGCCGTCAACCATATAACCCTTGAATGCAGGCTTAGCACCTTTTGACAATATGAAATCCTCTGCTATTTTGTCAATCTCAAGAGTTTCGGTGCCGGGTACCATATACTTTTCGACCAAAGTAAGTGTTTCGGCAACTATTCTGCACGATTTCTCTAACTTGCTGATTTCATTTTCGGTTTTAATATAAGGGAATTTCATTTTAAATCCGATTAAAAACCGCCTTGACCGACCCTGCCTTTTATTTTGCCGCTTTTCATAAAGCCGTCATAATGCCTCATCAGCAAATAAGATTCTATCTGCTGTAATGTATCAAGCGCCACGCCTATCATAATCAGCAAGCTCGTACCTCCAAAGAACGAAGCGAAGCTGCTTGTAACTGCAAATATATTTGTAACAAAAGTCGGTAATATCGCTATTATAGCCAGGAAAATTGAACCCGGCAAGGTAATTCTTGTTAAAATCTGGTCTATGTATTCTGAGGTTGGCTTTCCGGGCCTTATGCCGGGGATAAAGCCACCCTGCTTTTTCATATTATCTGCTATATCTTTCGGATTGAATACAATTGCAGTATAAAAATATGTAAAGAAGACAATCATTAATCCGTATATACCGGCATATACAAAT
>JAKAKE010000085.1 GCA_021824625.1 Bacteroidota bacterium
AGTTGAACATCTGTAACAAAGAATGACAAATTATGATAACAACTCCAGAGGAGTTGAACGTCTGTAAAAAGATATAACTGAAAATAATGCCAACTCCAGAGGAGTTGAACGTCTGTAACAAAGAATTACAAATTATGTAACAACTCCAGAGGAGTTGAACGTCTGTAACAAAACAAAACTGAAATTAACCACAACTCCATAGGAGTTGAACATCTGTAACAAGATATAACTGAAAATAGTGCCAACTCCAGAGGAGTTGAACGTCTGTAACAAAGAATGATTAAGTTAGATAACAACTCCAGAGGAGTTGAACGTCTGTAAAAAGATATAACTGAAAATAATGCCAACTCCAGAGGAGTTGAACGTCTGTAAAAAAGAATGACAAATTATGAAACAACTCCATAGGAGTTGAACGTCTGTAATTTCAAAATAATACAGGTTGACTTATGGCAAACACATATACCCAGATTTTTATCCATCTTATAATTGTTGTAAAAAACCGTGATAATATATTGTCTCAATCCTTCAAACATGATGTTTTCAAATATATTACCGGTATAATCCAAAAACGAGGTCATAAATTATTAATAATTAACGGAATGACCGACCACGTCCATGTCTTTATCGGTTTTAATCCGGATGATTCACTATCAGAATTAGTGAAAGAAATAAAAAGATGCTCTACAAATTATATTAACGAAAAAAAATTCCTAAAAGGACATTTCAGTTGGCAGAATGGTTATGCGGCTTTTTCATATTCAAAATCCCAAATAAAAAAAGTAGTTCAATATATTGAGAATCAGGAAATACATCATAAAAAGAAAACTTTTAAGGATGAGTATATCGAGTTGCTGAAGAAGTTTGAAGTAAAGTATGATAGTAAGTACCTCTTTGCAGAAGTAGTCTATGATAAAGTATAACGTTCAACTCCTACGGAGTTGGATTTATGGTAAGTAATAGAATGTTACATACGTTCAACTGCTACGCAGTTGGTCTCATGTTTCAGATTCAGATTGTTACAGACGTTCAACTGCTACGCAGTTGGCCTCATGTTTCAGATTTAGATTGTTACAGACGTTCAACTGCTACGCAGTTGGCCTCATGTTTCAGATTCAGATTGTTACAGACGTTCAACTGCTACGCAGTTGGCCTCATGTTTCAGATTTAGAATGTTACAGACGTTCAACTGCTACGCAGTTGGTCTCATGTTTCAGATTTAGATTCTTACAGACGTTCAACTGCTACGCAGTTGGCCTCATGTTTCAGATTTAGATTCTTATAGACGTTCAACTGCTATGCAGTTGGTCTCATGTGTCAGATTTAGATTCTTACAGACGTTCAACTGCTACGCAGTTGGCCTCATGTTTCAGATTTAGATTCTTACAGATGTTCAACTCCATAGGAGTTGTATAAAAAAAAAGCGGATGAACAAAAAAGCTCACCCGCTTCTCTATCACTAATATAAGGTCAGTTAGCCGCACCCTCGACATGAGGGACTTCGATATAACTGCCGCCGAAATAAGTATAAACAAGTCTGCCGTTGTTTACCAATTCCTTGATAGCATCTTTGCAAAGTTGTTTATCCACCTTGTCCTCGCCGAACATTTCAATGCTTGCTTTTTGCAAGTCAGTCGCTTTCCATTTCTTCATCCCCATCGTATCCTTCACCATTTTATACATAGCATCAGCGAGTTCCAGTACAGGTATCTGAGCCATTTCAGCCTCCTATGAATTAATATGTTAAATGAGCAGAACGCTTGTATGAAAGTCCTGCATACTTAAAGTCGTCTATGTGTTCTTTTTTAAATTCGATTCCGGACATCCTGAAGAACTTGGGCCAGCCTATTCTTTCAATCCATTCACCCATTCTTTCGTGCTTATGTGCGTTCTTTGCCCAAAGCTCCACGAGATTCCTAATTGCATCCGTAACTTCGGGCCAGCGTGGCGGATTATTTGGAATGAAAGGAATCGCAAGTTTCGAGAACATTGGTTCATGCCTTGCGTTCGATACCTTGCCGCCAATCCAAATCGAAATACCGTCATTAATTGGATTTGCTATCGGTAATGCCGGACAAACTGTGAAGCAGTTTGCACAGTACATACATTTATCTTCTAAGATTTCCACACCCTGCTTGCCGTCATAAACCGCGGGCCTGATAGCCGCAGTGGGACATGATGCAATCACATTAGGAACTTCGCACATTTTCGGTAAGTTTTCTTTGTCAATCTTTGGCGGACGCCTGTGAATACCAAGTATTGCTATGTCCGAACAATGAACAGCACCGCACATATTCAAACAACATGCGAGAGCTATTCTCAGCTTACCGGGGAGTACCATTGTTTTGAAATAATCAATACACTCGTCCATCACTGCTTTTACGATACCCGAAGCATCTGTAGCAGCAGAGTGGCAGTGAATCCAGCCCTGGGTATGCACGATACTTGTGATTGAATTACCAGTGCCGCCGACGGGATGTCCTAAAGCATTCAATTCTGCTATCAGCGGTTCAATGTTTCCTTCTTTGGTTAATAAAAACTCAACGTTGTGGCGTGAGGTAAACCTTAAAAAACCGTCACAGTACTTATCAGCCAATTCAGCATATTTTCTGATTTTAACTGTGCTGAGCAATCTCGGTGAACCTGCCCTGACCGTAAATAATTTTGCCCCATTGTCCGCAACATGCATCAGCACGCCGGGACGAGGAATTTCATGGTATTTCCATTTACCGTAATTCTCCTTGATAATCGGGGGCAGAAACTTGGAATAATGAGGCGGTCCAATGTCCGTTTTTCTTTGAAGCACTTCTTCTGCCATTTTTATTTTCCTTTATTTATTTATAAAATTTTGTTCTTTAATTATAAATTATTTTGTTACTTCTTCACCTTCTTCGAAGTATTCTTCGTAGAATATGTATGGATTTTCCCTCGGATGAGCCACCATTTCGGCCTGTGGCTCGAGTCCGACAGCATCGAGGAAATTGCCCATGCCGACTCTCTGGATGAATTCGCCGATTCTTTCTCTGTTCTTACCATCCTCGCACCAGAGGTCCCACATGTTCTCGATAAGCTCCCAAAGCTCAGATTCTTCGAATGGCTCTTCAAACTTAATGAATGGAACCATTACGGAAGAGAGTAATGCTCCTTCAACGATGGGTGCTTTTGAACCGACCAGCACTACTGCCCCTCTGTCTTTTCCGGGTGCCAGTGCTTTCGGCATTACATTTATACAGTGCATGCAGTGGCGGCAGCTGCCGTTGTCAATATCCAATTTTTTCCCGTCCCATTCAATGCACTTGCCTGGGCACATCATCGCAATCTCTTTTACAATGTCTGTACCATTATCAGCATATTCCCTTACTTTAGCCATATCGACCTGGATTTCATCCCTCCATGTTCCTATGATAGATATATCTGCACGTGCAATGGATGCAACGCAGTCATTGGGGCAGCCCGACATTTTGAATTTCATTTTATATGGAAAAGCGGGCCTGTGCAATTCATCCTGAAACTTGTTTGTAATGAAATGTGTCAAAGCCATTGTATCGTAGCAAGCCCATTCGCATCTTGCCTTGCCGCAGCAACAGCTTGGAGTTCTAACATCGGAACCCGAACCGCCGAGGTCGAATCCTGCATTTGTTAGTTTATTGAAAACCGGTTCCAAGTCTTCCGTCCTTGTACCAAGAAATACAATATCGCCTGTCGAGCCGTGCATATTCGTTAACCCCGAACCATGTGCATCCCAAATGTCGCAAAGAGTCCTGAGCGCTTCGGATGTATAGAACCATCCCGAAGGTTGATTAACACGCATTGTGTGGAAATGAGAAATACTCGGAAATTTTTCGGACAGGTCGGTATATCTTCCTATCACACCGCCTCCGTAACCCATTACCCCAACGATACCGCCATGTTTCCAGTGTCCCTTCTTTTCAGTGTAGGACTGTTCGAGTAGTCCCAGAAGGTCATTTGCCATCGGATTTGTTTCGGCTGACGATTTAATCTCTTTGACGAAACTCGGCCATTCGCCCTTTTCAAGTTCATCCAGCAGCGGGGTTGCATACTTTTTGTCAACTGCCATTTTAACTCCCTAAATTTGTTAAATATCTTTTTATTATTTTTGGTTAAATCTATTTATTTAATCAATTCATTCTACTTAAAAATTGTGAGGATGGAAATCATTAAAAAAATTACTGTTTATTTATCCTTCATCACTTAACTAATTGTAAATTACTCTATTGCTTATTTTGTTGCTACTCAAATTATTTGTTTGTAATTGCACTGTTGCAGTGATAGTAGGAAAGAAAAAAATTAGTAACAAGTTGACTATAAAATAAAAAAAATAAAAAAAAACACCAATCTTTCAGAATTGGTGTTCATTACATTGATATTAATATTTATTCAATTAAATTAATTTGTGAATTCCTTATCAACTATCGTCAGCCTGCCCGGATAGCTTATAGGCCCAAACGGTGTTGTTACCGTTGGACGAGCATCGAGTTTCAATCTTGTAGGACTGCCTCCGATACCACCTATGTTTAATGCAAGGTTAATTACTTTATCATAACCCTGCCTGCCGAAAAATTCATACAGGTCAAGGCCCATTGACAAAGGAATAATGGTTGATTGTCCTGTTCCGGGAACTGTGACATCATTAGCAATGTTGCCGTTAATAGTCTTAACATCGTCAATATACAAATTCCAGTCAAAATCAGTAATGGTTGCATTTGCCTGTCTGGAGCCTTTAGTTTTCCCGTCATTCGGATTTTGTGCGGCGACATTAAGAACAAATTCAGCAGGAAACTTTTTTGTCGCAAATGCCTGTGTAAGCTTTAAACCATCCATCATAGAAAAATCATTTATAGACTTCTTATTTGTTACATCAATGCCTGCAACTCTAAATCCGTTCACGTTTTCAAGCTTGAACTTTAGTTTCTGAATATCGGCAAGTGTCTGTGATATTTCCCTGATTGTACTGCAGCTTTGAATAATAATTAATGATATTAAAATAATTGCAGAAGCCGTCAAATAATAAAATTTCTTCATTTTATACCTCATAATTAATAATTGTTTTCATAATTGTCGGATAAACCTTGATTATAGTATAAAAAAACCCACGTAAAATTCGCGGGTTAAATTATTTTTCAAATATTCGTTCAAATGAATAGAAAATTTTAATGTTAAATAACACCTTCTTTTCTCAGTATATCATCAATAGTCATTCCGGAAACATTTAATGAACCTTCGATTACTTTTTCAAGAGTTTTAATCATAGCACTGGATTTCTGCTGTTCCAGGTTAAAATTTGAGAGTAATTTCACTTTTGCTATAAGCAACTTTTCTTCTATTGGCTTACTTAAGAAATCATCGGCTCCGGCTTCAATTGATTTAATCTGATTTGCAACGTCGTTTAGGGCTGTAACAATAACAACCGGTACGTGTCTTGTTTCAGACATCTCTTTCAATTTCTTAACTGTTTCATAACCATCCAACCTGGGCATCATTACGTCGAGTACGATTGCATCAGGTAATTTCTGCTCAACCTTTTCCAGGCAGTCTATCCCGTCATAAGCTTCAACTGCATCATAACCGCTTGCTTCGAGGTATCTGCGTAGCAATTTGGTAGTAATCCTATTATCGTCAACAACAAGAATAAAAGGTTTTTTCATATTTTTTCCTTTTAAACCAAATAATTAGTAATTCTTTCTCATAATGAGAAATTCAATATAATATATAACATTTGTAAAAACAAACATTCATATAATATTATTTTTACAAAATAAAGGAAAAATTGATAATTAAAAAATTTGAATAGATAAAATTGTCTTAACCGCAGATTAAACGGATTAACAGATTTCACAGATTATAAAACACCATACAGTCTAAAGTATAGAGTCTAATAGCCTAATTTTTTAATTGTCGTCTGAAAAACAATAAAAGAATAGAACACTGATATCACAGATGTAACGAATAAACACAGATTTGTGAAAATCAGTCTGATCAGTGACATCAGTGTTCCATTAATAAAAGCTACTGTCTAAACAGCCACTTTTTAAATGCTGAGTGTTGAGTTGGAATAGTAGTTGTATTGCTTTTCGAACTTTGCGTTTTCCTTGCGGTTTTTGCGTGAAATATTAATTTTATTATAATTTCCTCTGAGGAACTCTGTGAAAAACTCTGCGAAACTCAGTGAAACTTATTTTGATTAAGTCTAATTTTTTGACACAGAGTTCAATTTTATAATAAAAATATTATTATTGAAAATTTCGTCATTCCAATTAATGAATACAAAAAATAAGAAGATTTTAAAGAAAATATTTGAAGTGCCAACACGTTCTGATATTGAATGGAGAGAGGTTGAAACATTATTACGTTCTTTAGGAGCAGATATATCCGAAGGTCGAGGTTCAAGAGTTAGAATTGCTCTATATAAAGTAAGAGCTGTTTTTCATCGTTCTCATCCAAAGAAGGAATCAGACAAAGGAACTATATCATCATTAAAAAGATTTTTAATTGAAGCAGGAGTTCATGATGTTGACATATAAAGACTATATAGCGAAAATTAATTTCGATGAAAATGAAAATATTTTTCATGGTGAAATCATCAACCTAAAGGATGTAATCACATTTCAGGGTAGTTCAGTTGATGAATTGAAAAAAGCGTTCATAGAATCTGTTGACGACTATCTGGAATTTTGCCGAATAAGAAATGAAAAACCTGACACTCCATTAAACGGTTATGTTTCACTTCAAATACCACTTGAAACACAGAGAAAATTAATAGAAGCAGCGAAAAGGACAGGAAAAGATTTTGATATTTGGGCAGTTGAGACATTGCAGAAACATGCTATCGTATAGAATCAGGGGTAATTCTTGAATTACCCCTACATAATTTTATTATTATGTTGTTTTCAACATTCTCCTTACCGATAATGCTACTTTGTACAGCACTGTAACAATCAACAAACCTACAGCATATATGGAAACAGAAATAGTTGCTTCAACCCATGTAGGCCAATAATCAGGCACATAACCCAAAGGTGAAGGGATGAATCCCGTTACAACCATTCCCAATCCTTTATCAATCCATATTGACAAAAACACTGTGATTGCGGCTATGGACAATAACTTTTCATTCTTCCTGTATTTTGGAATCAATAACAGTATCAAAGAAATTATTGCAAATGCAGTGGATAACCACATCCAGGGAACCAGCCTGTAATTGCCGTCAAGACCGAAATAAAGAAACTGAAAATGCCTTGCATGGTCAGGTATTCCGCTGTAAAGTCCTGTGAATATTTCCATAAGCAAAAAGAAAATATTCAAAAGCATTGCATAAGTTGTGATGATTGCGAGTTTCTGAATCGGCTCGCTTCCCACATCAAACTTTGTCATTTTTCTTAGCAAAAGGCAGAGTAAAATCAATAATGCCGGACCCGCAGAAAATGCTGTTGCTAAAAACCTCGGAGCCATCACTGCCGAAAGCCAGAATGGACGTGCCGCCAAGCCCTGATATAAAAACGCAGTAACAGTGTGAATGCTCACTGCCCACGGAATTGATAAAATCACAACTGGTTTCAACCATTTCGGAGGTGCTATTCCTTTCTTCTCGCTGTCGAGAGTATATCTGCTTATTATCACATTCAGAACAAGGTAACCTCCAAGCGACACTGAATCCCAAAACATAGGTGAATTTGGCGATGGATAAAGAAATACATTAACAATTCTCAGAGGTTGTCCCATGTCAACGAAAATAAAAAGCATACACATAATAACAGCACCGATTGCAAGAAATTCTCCGAGTATTGTGATTTTCCCAAAACTCTTGTAATGATGAACATAATAGGGCAACACAACCATCACGGCAGATGCCGCCACACCAACAAGAAACGTGAATTGAGCAATATAAAATCCCCATGTAACATCACGGCTCATGCCGGTTACGCCCAAACCTTGATTAAATTGATACATGTATGCAAGTACGCCACAGCCAATTAATATGAGCAGAAAAATCACCCAAGCCCAATATTTTTTACTACCTGAAAAAGCCAGTTCTAACATAGTTCCTTCTCCCTCATATTATATAATAAATTTCAGGTTGTGTTCCCAATTCGGGCTTCCTTCTCATTGAAAAATTAGTTCCCAGCATAGTTCTAATCTCTGAATTTGGGTCCTCAAGGTCGCCAAACACCATTGCCTTGTTCGGACAGGCTTCTACACAAGCAGGTTTCAGGCCTTTTGCTAATCGTTCATCACAGAAAGTGCATTTTTCGACGACACCTCTTGTCCTTGTCGGAAAATCAGGATTCAATTGTTTGATATGTGGACGAGGTTCCCTCCAATTGAAGCTTCTCGAACTATAAGGACAAGCCGCCATGCAATACCTGCAACCGATACAGCGATGCCAGTCCATCATTACAATTCCATCCTTGCGTTTCCATGTCGCCTGAGTGGGGCAAACATTCACGCATGGCGGATTTTCGCAATGATTACAAAGTAATAGTGCAGGTTTATTTTTTATATCTGATGGGATATACTCATTTTCCTGCTCTATAAAAGCATGTTCAAATTTCTCTTTCCAAATCCATTTAATCTCATCTTTCTTATTATTAAAGTGAGGCACATTGTGAGTACTGTGACAGGCTTCTATGCACTTCGTACAGCCTTCGGTCTCATGGCATTTTTTCAGGTCAACTACCATTGCCCAGCGTTTGCAGGCAAAGCCCTCTGATTTTCTGGCTTCAGCTTCGGCAAATACTTTCAAAGTTTGTTTGCCTGCTACACCAAGAGCTAAAGTTCCACCTGCTATTGCTAAAAATTTTCTTCTGTTTATACTCATTTCATTATCTCCTTCTTTACAAGCGACGGATCAATATGGCAGTCCCAGCAATAAGGTTTCACATCAAGATAATTATGACATTCGTCGCAGAATTTCGCCTTGTTTTCATGGCATTTCATACATGTTTTCGTTAAGCTCATTTCAGCTTTCACACCATTAAGCAAAAAATAAGTTCCATCTGCTTTTTTCAGAAATCTTACATCCTGCCTTACCACTTTATCCCTCCATGTATTCAGCATCTCCATATGGTAGTCTTTCATGTACTCTCTGCTCTCGATGCACTTTCCGCTCTGAGGAAGTTGAGGATTAGCTTTCACTGATGATTTTCCTCCTGCCAAATTAATCAGTATCGGCGATGTAAATAAAAGTATGAATATTAATATTCCAATTAAAACTTTTCCTGTGTCGTACATATTATAGAACCTCCTTCCGGGGTAAAGGATTATTTCTCAAATCGGTCATTCTTTCCTTCTCCCCTTTCATCACAAGAGCATTACCGACAAGTTCATGAATACCTGCAACCTCAACTCCCGGCACCCAATATTGCAGAAGTGGAGGAAGTGTAGCCTTATCAATAGCACAAATACATGTCAATAAATTTACACCGTTGTTTTCAGCGACGTATTTAACTGCATTTGCCCTGGGGAAACCACCTCTCATCCTCATCTCGAAGTTTTCTTCTGTACCAAGACCTGCACCGCTCCCACAGCAGAAAGTCTGCTCTCTTATTGTATTGTCGGGCATTTCTGTGAAGTTGTTCAATACATTTTCAAGTATATATCTCGGCTCCTCGAATAGTCCCATTGCCCTTGCAGGATTGCATGAATCATGGAATGTTGCATTCCAATGATTGTTTCTGCTTTTATCTAATTTAATTTTATTATTCTTGATTAAATCGGCTGTGAACTCTGTAATATGAACCATCTTTGTTGAACGGGTATTTTCGAACACAGTTCCCGTGATTGGTGATTTGGGTACTTCCAAAAAATCAGCGGGGCCATTGAGTGTATCCATGTATTGATGAAGCACCCGCCACATGTGCCCGCACTCGCCCCCGATAATCCATTTTACCTTGAGCCTTTTTGCTTCGGCATATATTTTAGCATTCAATGCCTTCATCAATTCATGGGAAACAAACGAGCCGAAATTACCACCCTCTGAGGCAAAAGATGAAAATGTAAAATCCAATCCTATTTCATGGAACAGCGCCATATATCCGAGAAGGGTGAAATAATGAGGCTCTCCAAAATAATCGGCAGATGGTATAACAAATAAAATTTCTGCACCCTTCTTGTTTATTGGAGTCTCAACCCTGATGCCTGTCAAATCTTCGAGGTCGTCTGCAGCAAATTCTATCGAATCCTTGAATCCGTGAGGTTGAATCCCGAGGTGATTTCCTGTCCTGTGGCAATTTGAAACAGGCGTCATCACCCAGTCAATGTTAACGCCAATCAGGTTCATCAGCTCACGTGCAAGAAATGTAATTTCCGCTGTGTCAATACCGTAAGGACAGAACACAGAACATCTTCGGCATTGAGTGCATTGATAAAAATAATAGAACCATTCTTTCAATACATCAAATGTAAGTTCAGTTGCACCTGCCATTCCAGCCATAAGCTTGCCTGCGAGAGTAAATTCTTTCCTATAGACTGCTCTCAGAAGTTCAGCTCTCAGCACCGGCATATTCTTCGGGTCGCCTGAGCCAATAAAGAAATGGCATTTATCCGCACAAGCTCCGCATCTTACGCATATATCCATGAACAATTTCAGAGAACGGAATTTATCAATCCTTTCCCGAAATCCTTCGAGAATAATTTCCTTCCAGTTCTCCGGCAGTTTCCAGTCTTCATCATAAGGCTGCCACTTTCTCGGATTAGGCTGATGAACATATTTTAGGCTTTCGGGATTTCCTCCATAATTGTATGTTCCTTTTTTATATTCAACCGGATTATCAATCCAGTGTTTCTTCGGAGGTTTATAACTGATTGTCTGAGCTAATTCTTCCGGTTTCATCTTAAGAGACATGGCTTTCCTCCTTATCTAACGGCATACCCGCTCCCTTCATCACTGTCCTGAACTCATCTTCGTATTCTTCGTAAGTATGCGGCTTCATCTTTAATTCATCTATCCATGGGTTAACATGCCTTACCATCCTGTTTGTATTAGCAAGGTTTCTTGTGGGACTCATAAATATCCCGGTCAAATGCACCAGTTTACTCATAGGGAAATAAATCAAGAGTGAGCAAACAAAGAACAAGTGTAGATAGAACCAGGAGCTTAAACCAACAGCATGTACAGATGGCGAAAAGCTTAGAATACCCAGCATCAATTCTTTAACAGCAACAAGGTCTGTCTTGAAAAAATATCTCATTAATATTCCCGTGATTGCAATCCCCGATATTAACAGTAGGGGAAAATAATCTGACGGCAAAGAAATATATCTGATTTTAGAATCAAACACACGCCTGAAAAACAAGTATGAGAGAGCTGCTACAATTACACAATCTGTAATATATATAATCGGAACCCATATCTGGAAAAACCCGTCTATTTCCTGCAAATAAGGAACAAAGAATGGTATCGGTTGTGTGAAAAACCTGAAGTGTCTCAGGAAAATTATTAAAAATGACCAGTGAAATGCAAGGCTGAAAAGCCAGAGCCATTTGTTTGCCCCGTAAGTCAGATTTGGCCCTTCTTTCAATTCCGCTTTCGTATTTCTGAACAATGAACGGAAGAACAGCACTTCCAGAGCCATCCTGCCAAGCACACCAAGATATGAACTCGGATTATCGAGTCGGTTCTGCTTGATGAATGACAATGATTTCTGCTGGCCGCCCGTTGTCGGAATGCGAAAGGGAACCGGCGAGCGAGCCCATATTACAATTCGAACAATAATACCGACAATAAACACCGTTATTGCTATATATGGTATTATCACAGCGAAAACGTAATTCAATCCGGGGACGTTCGCTCCTATTAAGCCGAGCAGTGTGAGTGCGGCTAATGCAACTAACGAAAACCAGATTCCCATTAAAAATTATCCTTAATTTATTATCAATTAATTTTATTTTAAATATTTTTCATTTTACTATGCTGAGTCAATTAACTCCGACAATGGACTTTTTTTTTATTGAATAGCCGCTATCTTCAGATAGTGGAGGTTTTTTTGTAGGGACACAAAATTTTGTGTCCCTACATTCAAGGAAAAATCCCGATTCGTTATCATAAACCGTCCCACTACTTAAAAGTAGTGGCTATTCATCAATATTAAACTTCTTAAATTCTTGCAATAAATTGAAGTGCAAATTATATACTGTAATGAGGGTGTTGTAAAATAGTATTTGGAAATTATTATTATTAATATCGTATTAATAATGCACCGCCTTATCGTCTGATAAGGTTCTGCTGCCGATTAAGGCAGCATTTTTTTTATTTAAATAATGAAAAGTGTAACATTTTATTTTGATGGCTTTAATTTTTATTATGGTCTTCGTAATCAAGTCCGTAAAGATAGGATTTGGAAAAAGTATTATTGGATAGATTTTATTAAATTCTGCGAACAATTTCTAGGTACTGACCAAATGATTCTAAAAGTCAAGTACTTTACTGCTGCACCTCTTAATGCAGGTAAACAAAGCAGACAGAGTGCATTATTCAAAGCTAATAAATTAATTAATGATGATAAATTCGAGATTATAAGAGGAAAATATTACAAAAAAAGCATTCAATGCCAAATTTGAAATCAGTTATTTTATATCCCTGAAGAGAAGCGAACAGATGTGAATATATCAGTTCATTTAATAGGTGACATTTCACTCAATAAAACAGATATTGCTATTTTGATTAGTGCTGATAGTGACTTAGTTCCAGCTATTGAATTTATAAATGAAAACTTTAATGAAAAGAAAATAAAAGTTTACTTTCCACCTAGTAATTCAAGTACCGATTTATTTAATGCTATAAATCGTAAAGTTGTTTTTCTTGATAACAATAAATATAAATTTGAAAATAGTATAATGCCAGATATAGTATATGATAAAGATAAAACTGATTTTGCAACGATTCCCCAAAAATGGAAAATATAATTTATTATATAGTACTTATTTAAAGTGAATTATTTAAGTTAACTTATTCACGCTTCTTCAAAGTAATCTATATCTATCTTCTTAACCTCGTAATTAGATTTTGATGCAAGACCTATGTTATATTCAATCATTAAATCAGCAAGTTCCTTACCGTCAATCAAAATAATTTTTGGTTCAATTTGTGCAACAAAATCATAAGCACTTTTGGGATAATTTGATGTTGAAATAAAAATACCCTTCTTTGCTTTCTTTGATAGAAGAGAACCTGCAAAATCTCTTATTTGACCTACGGGAACAGTATTATCCCATTTTTTTGCCTGTACATAAATTGTATCAAGTCCTAATTTATCTTCTTTGATAATTCCGTCAATTCCTCCATCACCTGATTTCCCGATAATCTGCCCCGCTTCCTTTTTTGAACCACCATAACCCATTTTGATTAATAAGTCAATAACCAACCGTTCAAAAAATCCTGGAGTACAATTTTTTATTTTCTCAATTATATCAGATGCTAATTCATCTTTTAATCTGGCAAATGAATAATCTAAAAGTTCTTCAGGAGTTTTTTCACTTTCAATTCCAACTTCGATATGAGAATTAGAATTTTCATCTTTTCTGGCTTGGTAAGATGTCTGATAAGATGTTTGCCATTCTTTAAATTCAGGTAGTTCCTGTAGAAATTTAATATCAATACGTTTCGGTTTACTTGCTAAAACCTTTTTTCCCTTATCAGTTATTTTGTAAACAGCCCTTCTTGGTTTATCAATTAATTGAGCTTTTTTTAAATATGTTCTTGACCACCCAACACGATTATTAATTATTTCTTGGTTTCCGCTGGGTAAAAGTTCTTTGCGCTCATCATCGGTTAATTCAAATTTGATTGAGATTTGTGTGATTAAATCTTGCAGTTCATGTTCTTGACCATCACCCAAAACTTCTAATAAAGGCAGCATTATTGTTTGGAAATCAGGTATCATAAATATTTTTTGTAATAGTGAAGTAAATATGATTAATTACAACTATTTCTTAACGTTTTACGAAATTTACATACAAATAAATTAAAATGCAATTAATATTTTTATTAGATTTGACACTGAAAAAAAGCAGAATGAATTTAAATTTTCAATACTTAGAATAATGTACGAAAATCAAATACAAAATATATTAAAAGAAAATCCACAAATTCAAGAAATACTTGGTAAGGTTCTACACAAGAGACTTATTAATGAATTGAAAACAAATCTTTATGATTTCTCAGAACAAGAATGTATTAATTATATTCATAATATTACATCTTTTAGTAAACTTGCTGGATATATAAGACAAAATTCTGCTATTTATGATAATTTAGCTAAACTTTTTCCAACTTTAAATCTTGAAGAAATAGAACCAGAGTATGAACATTCTTTAGATATTGATTATACAGCAAGAGTTGGTAACAATTCTATTGGATTTCAAATCAAACCTATTACTGCAAAATATAGCTTTGCAAATTATTCGCCAACTGAAAGAATGAAAGCCGGTTTTAAGGAATTTAAAGAAAAATTTGGTGGAAATGTTTTTATAATTTTTAGCTTAGATGGTGAAATTGGGAATGAAGATATAATCACCGAAATCCAATCCGAAATTGAAAGATTGAGTAAATAATGTAATTTCTATTCTCTCTCCCCATACTTCTCATTCAATCTGTCCACCATCTTGCCGTATCTGGCTTTGACTTCACCCGCTTTGATTTCAAATACTTTCTCTTTCAGTCCAACATATATATCAAATGCAAGCGAGACAGCCTGGTCAATCCTCGATTCAAAATCCAACACTTCCCCGAAAAGCATTTTATCCTTCTCATCATGATGATACTCTTTCCTGATGATTTTCTTCAGTAAATAGAAAAAACCGACAGCTTCCGAAGGTGAGAAATCCTGCACGGTTCTGATTTTTATTATATCTTCTATAGCTGTATTGAGTTTCTGCGGGTCAGTGGGAACGATTAGCTCATCTAAAATTTCAGGAAGACGAACTGAGAAGGTATATCCAACCGGATTGCCGAATTGATTTTTATTTTCGAACAGGAATTTACCTGCTTCATCTGGATAGGTCTCAATTACGGCTTTGAGCCATTTCTCTGCGATTTGGCTTTTGCGCTGCTCCAGTATTTCGTGAAATTTCATAATTCAGGAAAAATCAGTTCAATTCAAAAATAACATATATAATATTTCACTCAATGATATAATCAAGTATGAGTGCAATTATAAAATTCCCTACTTTTTCATATAAAATGAAATGTATTTTTCTGTCTGTAATGTGGATGTTGTATTAATATGATAATTTATTTTGTAGAATTTCAATTTCTCTTCAGCTTCACCAAAAACCTCGCCCCCTGTCCGGGCTCAGCTTCGACTGTGATTTCACCTCCATGTTCATCTACTATTTTTTTAACTATCATCAACCCGAAACCGCTTCCGCCGCTCCCTTTGGATGAATACATTGTAGTGAATAACTTGCTTTTCACATCAGGTTCAATTCCGACTCCATCATCCGATATTTCAAGTTTAATTGTGCTGTCAGTCTCGCTGAGATGAATGCAGATTTCATGAGCTTGTTTTTCTTTATCCCAGATGCAGGCATGAATAGCATTCTCTACTAATGTTAATATTAATGTATAAAGAGATTTTTTATCACCAAAGTACGTTTGCAATTCAGAAATTTCAAGATTAACTTTAATATTATTGTCCTTGAATTTCTTAGTGTATAAATCGTGGATTTCCCGGCAGAATTGGTCAATCTTCACTTCTTCCTTCTCAGGCAGTCGCTCCTTTGCAAAGTAAAGCATGTCTAATACCAAATGTGAAATCCTTTCCACATTTCGCTGGACCATGTCCCAGCCCTTCTTGACAGTCGTATCCTGCTTATTGCGAAAACCCGAATCAACAACATACATGCCACCTTCCAAACCCGTAACGATACCCTTAATCGTGTGGGCAAGACTCGATACAAGCTGTCCGAGGTGTGTCATCTGTGTATTGGAATTCATCAGGTTCGTTATGTTTGTGGACATTTCCATTACAGAATTGATATTCCCCCGGTTATCCCTGATAGGTGTAGCATATACGAGCATATTAATAGGCTCGCCTTTTTTTGAAGAAACTATTTCTTCGCTGAAATGCACGTTCCCGTCCTCAAATACCTTTGCAACAGAGCAGACTTCACACCTTTCATTTCTTTTTTTATACACCTTGTAGCAGTATTCCCCCGGCGAGCCCCCGAATTCATCCTTGAACTGCTTATTCACATCAATAAGCCTGAAATTCCTGTCCTGCACCGAGATGTAGCAGGGTACTTCATCATAAAGAGTGCGGTATTTTTCGGAGCTTTCTTCGAGCTTTCTCTGGAGCCGTTTAGTCTCTGTGATATCAGTTGCCATTTCCATGATGGCAACTATATTACCTGTATCATCCCTAACCGGGGCAACATTAACAATCACATTAATCGGCAATCCCTCCTGCGAAAATACTATTTCCTCGCTCTCGTGGATTCGCCCGTCAATGAACACACTGTCCATTGGACAAACCTCGCACTTTTCATCACGAAGTTTATAAACCGTATAACATGGCTCTCCCAGCCTGTCCCCAAATGTTTCCCTGAATCTTCGGTTGGCTTTTATAATACTGTGGCTCCTATCCTGAAGGGATATGTAGCATGGCACTTCCTCGAAAAGCAGTGCATCCGGTATTTTGAACGATTCGTAGTCCATCGCTTCAAAAGATGCAAAAGACAAATTTACTTCTTATGCTTGTAATGGTCAAGCACTTTATCAATTATCATCAATAATTCTTCTTTGACGATTGGTTTTTCCACATACCCTTCGGGCTTTGGCAATGAATGTTCAAATTGAAGCTTACGCATGTCGTACAATCCCGGATTTTCCGGATTGACACCGCTTATTACAACAACCGGAATATCCCGGTTCGCTCCGTCAGTCTTCAAATCCTTGTATATATCCAACCCCGAAACACCCGGCATAATCAAATCGAGTGTAATCAAATCCGGCTTCGCTGTTTTCAGCCACGCAAAAGCCTCAGCCGCACTCGTCGCTTCAAGAGTATTATAGCCGCTATCCTGAAACAGTGTCGAAAGGAATGTAACCACATCAGGCTCATCGTCAATAACCATAACCGTAAACGGTGCGTGAGCTTCGACAACCTCCTCAATAACCGGTATAACGGGTTTCTTCTCCCAGACAATAGCATCTGCTACTAACTCACCCACCAGATTCACCTTCATTCCAAGTTTATAAAATTTGATTAAGTCAGTCAATCCGTCCACGCAATTGTGGCAGGCAGTAGCACAAATACCGGCTCCTGTTTCTTTCAATTGGTCAGCCTTTACTTTTGCCGATTCCAATCTTCTTTTAGCATATTCGGACATAGACATTGCACCGCCGCCGCCCGTACAGCAAAAGTTATCAGCACGATTAGGATACATCTCCCTGAAATCCATCACACTCTGCTGGAGCAAAAATCTCGGTTCTTCCGTTATGCCTCCGCTCCTGGCAAGATTGCATGGGTCATGGTATGTAACCGAAACAGGATTTTTTGTCTTATCAAGTATAATTCTTCCCGTCTTCACATAATCAACCATGATTTCAAGAAAGCTGTACATCGGAAATTTCAAATCGCGTGCCGCCCAGTTGGGTGCTTCCCATACTGTTGCCCTGTAGCCATGCCCGCACTCCGAGGTTACAAGCATTTTCCCGTTCAGTTTCTCAACCGTATCATAAACGAGATTGCCCATATGCGCACCCAATTTATTATCTCCCGCGAACAATCCAAAGTTTGTATTGTCCCATCCTTTTGTCGAAGACATTGTCCACGACTCTCCTGCTACATGAAATATTTTTGCTGCGGCAAGCAAACTCATCGGAGCATATTTAATCTCTCTCGGATTCACAGCAAACACAATGTTGCAGTTCGGTTTGTCGAGCGGTATTTCTGCAGTATCATCATCAAGCTCGGATTTGATTTCTTCATTCAGCCATTCAATCGTTTCGAGGTAATCTTCATCCGAAATACCCATCTGATTGCCGATTTCCCATTGGTCTTTTGCTACGTCCAGAACACCCTGTGGTGCATAACCCTGCTCATAAATTATTGCCCTGCCGGTTCTCATCAGCAATGCTTTATCAACACCCATAGGACAGTTGAAAGTGCAACGGCGGCACATTGTACAGCTCCCGAAAACAATGTCCATTAACTCCTGAAGGTCTTCATCCTTTTCAAGCTCGCCGCCGCCAACCCACTTGGGAAGCAATCTTCCTGCAAAATCGAAGTATTTCTTATAAAGTTTCCTCACTCTGTCGGCTTTGTAAGCAGGTGCCATTTTTGGGTCCCTTGTAGCAAGGTAATAATGGCAGGATTCGGTACACATGCCGCAATGCACACATACGCCAAACGAAAGAATTGCCTGGCGGTTCATTTTATTTTTAAAAGAATCAGTTGCTTTCTGTGCTTTCTCACTTTTTTGACGATTTGACATCTTAACAATCCAAAATTTTTTTACATAATTTAATTTCTAATCTACCCGCTATTTATGTCTTATTCGCGAACTTTGCGTTTACTTTGCGTCTTTGCGGGAAATAAATATGGATTCTGAACCAACTTCAGAATGACTTTCAATCCAACTCCCATTTCCCATTTCCATTCTTTTAACTCAACATTCATAATTCATAATTCCCCTTTCACCTTGGGATATGTTCCCCTATGCCCAAAATGCTTTCCAAAATAATACCTCGAAAAGGGCCAAAGGATATAATGCGACATCTTGCTGAACGGAACATATGCAATCAAAAAAGCCGTAATAGCAAAATATGCCGGAAATTGCCAGTGGCTCTCGTTCATGTCCATAGCAAAAAATGCAACAAAAAACCAAATCACCATCATTGCAACCGAGAAATAATCATCAGGATGGCTTATAAGTTTATTGACAGGTGAAAACATCCTTCTTCCGAGACGGAGCAGTACTATGAAAAATGACATTGCAATTATTATTTTGAAAATGGTTACAACTGCCGCTGTCATTAATCCCGGTGCTTCAGGAATAAGGAAAGATGCAACAATTGCAATTGCTATTCCAATATGGAAAACCGCAAACTCAAGCCATTTATACCACTTTTTCCTGGTGCTTTCCATTGTCCAGGGCATTGCCAGGCAAAAGAAAGATGCAATAATTGCTTTCTTCTCCATTCCCCTGCCGGGAGTTCTTTCTTTCATCGGTTTGAATCTTAAAATCCAGAACACTTTGAGAATATAGACCAAACCCATAATGGATAAAGCAACATACTGAACTTCATGCTTCAGCAACTCTAACATACTGACCTCAATGTTTGTTTGTCATTTATCTTGTGTTGTTATTTTCTTCAAGCAACATACCCTTTTTATTGGGATATTGCTTATGTATCCTCATTTTAAAGCATATTAAATCTATACACTATGAATACAAACTTAATACATTATATTGCGAAAAAATGCTGAATATTAATATTTATTAATCTTTTAATCAATTCGATTAATCGTGAAAAGTTTTTATCGCATTATATAATTAAAAATCAATTAAGTATATAAATCAACCTGATGAGTACAAAAATTAATATTCATTCTGTTAATTTACAATTAAATCAAAATTAAAGTAACTTATTTGCAAAAAATTTAAATTTCTATGTAACTTTTATGATAAAATTGTGTTATTTATATGGGTAATTTGTCATTATTGGAAATCCCGAAATTTAGAATATTTTTTTAATTATCATTTTTAAGGATGAAATGAAAATATAATTGTTCTTAATCAGGAGGATGTCATGAAAAGGATAATAGTTTTTATAACAGCAATAATAATTCTAAGCATAAATCCGGCTTTATCCCAATGGACCGAGTGCAACAATGGGATGTATGGAGGAATGACGTCATGCTTCGTCATCAAAGATACATACCTGTTTGCCGGTTCAATAGGAGGTTTATACCGCTCATCGAACAATGGAACCAACTGGGAACATATTTATAACGGTTTACCACAATATCCTGTCCGGTCACTGATTGTTGTCGGCAATAGCATTTTTGCAGGTACATTCGGAGGAGGGTTTTATACTACATCCGACAATGGTGCAAGCTGGAATGCATCAAATACCGGCTTGACAAACCTGTCAATGCTTTCTTTACTTCTTAAAGGATTATATCTTTTTGCCGGCACTACTAATGGCGGATTGTTTGTTTCAACCAATAACGGTAATTCATGGCAGTCATCGAATACGGGAATACCCGCTGCAGAAGTAAACAATTTTATCCTGATTGGCGACAGTATTTATGTTGCTACGGGGGGGGGAGTTTATTTATCTTCAAACAACGGTACAAGCTGGGTTGCGAGAAACACAGGACTCACAAGCACAAATATTAATTCGATTACTTATGATGGCACAATTCTTTATGCGGCATCCCACACTGACGGTGTATTCATCTCGACAAACAAAGGTGACAACTGGATTCTGTCAAGCAACGGCATCACTAATTTATCAATTCTCGATATAAAAAATAATACAACAAAAGTCTTTGCCTCAACAAACGGAGACGGTGTATTTTATTCCACCGACGGAGGTTCAAACTGGTTCCCTGCCGGTAATGGTTTGTATAATACTTATGTTTTAAGGTTATATATAAACGGCACCAATATGTATGCCGGTACCGATGGCGGTGCATTCTATACCACCGACGATGGAACAATCTGGTCTGATATTACAAATGGATTAACCAATTCGGTCATTATACATCTTACAAAAGATGACAACAATAATCTATATGCAGGCACTTATGGGAGGGGGGCTTTTAAATCCACAAATAATGGTACCTCCTGGTACGAAATCAATACAGGCCTCGAAGAATTATATGTCTATTCTCTCATTAGTAAAAGTAATTCCCTTTTTGCAGGGTTATGGAATGGCCAGGTTTGCCGCTCATCTGATTTAGGCGGCTCATGGAGCACTGTGGTCAACAAAACTAATCCAAGGTCTATGGTATGGTCATTCGCACTAATCGGAAATAATTTATTTCACGGCAACAGTCTCAATGGTGTTTACATCTCAACAAATGATGGCTATACCTGGACTGCGGTGAATAACGGTTTGACAAATACGAATGTCAGGTGTATGACAGCAAGCGGTTCAAATTTATTCGCAGGCACATCCGGCGGAGGTGTGTTTTTATCAACTGATAACGGCGGAAACTGGCAGGCGGTCAACTTTGGCTTATCGAATTTAAACATTAATTCAATAACGGCTAATGGCAGTAATATTTATGCAGGAACTTCCGGAAGCGGAGTATTTTTATCAACAAATAACGGCACGAATTGGCAGTCAATAAGTGCAGGAATGGGGAACCAGCAGGTTCGTTCTATTGTGCTTAGTGGACTTAGTCTGATAGCCGCTACCGGTAACGGTGTTTATTATTCCACAAATAATGGGACAAACTGGCTTCAGGCTAACGGAGGCTTACTTAATTTGAATGACTGGGCATTAACAATTAACGGTTCTGATGTTTTTCTTGGCACTTTCGGTAATGGAACCTTCAAAGCCGGTCTTTCTTCTTTTTTAGGTTCAGGTATTGCTGCCATTTATACCGGCACCCTGCCGGCATCAATCTGTGCAGGTTCTGCAATTCTTGTACCTTACACAATTACGGGAACTTTTAATCCGGGTAACACTTTTACCGCACAGCTTTCTGATGCTTCAGGTAATTTTGCATCGCCGACTGTTATAGGTTCGATTAATTCTACATCTTCCGGTACCATTAGCTCCGTAATTCCAACCGGTGCTATTCCCGGTTCAGGTTACAGGATAAGGGTTGTTGGCTCGAATCCCGCAACCACTGGCACTGATAATGGTTCAAATATTACAATCAATCCCCTGCCTGTCCCGGTCATTAATGGCTTAAATACAGCATGTCAGAACACATCTCAAACTTTTTCGGCATTAGTTACTGCTGGACACTCGTATTTATGGGAAGTTAACGGCGGGTCAATTGCAGGAAGCAACAACCTGGCTTCAGTATTAATTAACTGGTCAACAAATCCGAGTGGAACTGTTACTCTTGTTGAAACCGTAGATGCTTCGGGATGCAAAGACTCGGCATTTAAGATTATTACCTTGAATCCTTTGCCTAATCCTGCGATTAGCGGTTTAGACACCGTTTGCAATAAAAGCATACAGACATATAGCTGTTCTTATGTTCCTGGACATTCTTATTCGTGGACTGCCACCGGTGGTGATATAATTAGTTCAAATATTTATTCTGTAAATATTAATTGGAACACTTCTAATACATTCGGCACAGTATCTTTGCAGGAAACGATTGATGCCACAGGTTGCTCAAATTTAACATCCAAAAATGTTATTATATTAAAAATTCCTTCTCCAACTATAACAGGCCCCTATTATGTATGCAATGAAAGCATGAAAAATTACTCTACTACTTTCACTGCAAGTGATAG
This sequence comes from Bacteroidota bacterium, assembly GCA_021824625.1. Lineage (GTDB taxonomy): Bacteria > Bacteroidota > Ignavibacteria > Kapaibacteriales > UBA2268 > XYC2-FULL-35-21. Next base: position 22,447 of record JAKAKE010000085.1, read on the forward strand.
TTATCTTTGGAAAGCTAAAGGTGGCAGTATAATCGGTGCAAATAATCAAATCAATGTTTCTATAAATTGGAATACTTCCCAAAGCAGCGGCACTCTTACGTTAGTAGAAACAAACATGACTACACTTTGCATTGATTCCGCCTTTCAGGTAATCAATGTATATCAATTACCATCACCGGCTATTTCAGGTTCAGGTTTATCCTTCAAAGATAGTGTTGAAATTTACTTAACAACTCCTGTGAATGGCAATTCATTGCGATGGTACATAACCGGCGGGAGTATTATCGGGGACCACAACAGTATTGAGGCAAGAATACGCTGGCTCACTCCTCCTTCGGGTACTGTAACTTTAGTACAAACGGTTGATTCAACAGGCTGTAAAGATTCAGCTTCCAAAGTAGTAACCATAAAACCTTTTTCTCCCTATTTTTCAGGTTCACAGCAAGTATGCGAGAATACATCTGAAAATTATACGGCATCATCAGTCAACGGATGTTCATACAATTGGACTGTCACCGGAGGCAATGTTATCGGTGCGGATAATCTACCTTCAATTCAAGTTCGGTGGCTCAATATAGGTAACGGCACAATATCACTTGTTATGACGATTGATACATCAGGTTACAAAGACTCAAGTTTTAAGGCAATAACGATTAATCCTCTGCCTTCAGTACCTGCAATTACAGGAACAAATACATCCTGCGTGAATAAAATTGAAAGCTATTCAACACCTGCCTCGAAGGGTTTTACATATAAATGGGTCGCCGATGGCGGTTTCATCGTCAGCGATGAAAATTTGCCTAACGTTCAGGTCAGGTGGCTGTCTGAGCCTTCAGGTACTATCACTGTAAAAAAGACAATAATCTCAGGCACATGCTATTCATCTAATTATCAAACCGTTGATGTCAAACCCGGCCCAGTTCCTAATATAAATGGCACTCTCTCTGCTTTGAATAATGCGGATGAACATTATTCAGTCACCAACCATCCCGGTTCTGTTTATAAATGGATTGTCGAAGGCGGGACATTTATCGGTACGGATAACCTGTCCGAAGTAGATGTACACTGGGGGGAGTTGAGTTCTGGAAAATTGAAAATGATTGAAACCAATTCTTATGGATGCACTGATTCATCCGAAATAACCGTTACATTATATGTAAGTTCGGTGCAGGATAATTCAAATCCCAACAGTATTTTATTAAAGATAATTCCAAATCCTGTGAACGGAAAGGCAAAAATTGAAATTACGGCTAACGAAGATGTTAATGCAAATATTCAAATCATCAATTCTTATGGAAGAATTATTAATGACTTTGGAAATATATTATTGAACGAAGGAACTCAGAATATAGATTGGGACTGTATTGATATAAATGGAGAATCTATCCCGTCAGGTATTTATTTTATCAAATTAACAGGGAAATACGGCATCATTATTGTATTAGCTTCTGTTGTTAGATAAGATTATCAAGAAAATTTAGAAATAATTAATTGTTATTTTTGCAGTATAAAGTATAGTATTATTTTATTTTTTTGGGGGGGACATGAAGAATTATTTTCTTTATATCGTTTTAATTTTTTTATCTACAAACCTTTTCGCACAGTGGGAGTCAGACCGCAAGCTCTCGACAGCAGAAGTCAACGCACAGACTAATGAGAACAATGGACAGTGCATCGCTGTCAGCGGCAATGTGGTGCATGTTGTTTGGGCGGATGCCATTGGCGGCAGCGGCATTTATTATAAACGTTCAACTAACGCAGGTGTTACATGGGGTCCCGATACAAGGCTCACGGCATCTCCGAGTATATCTGACTTACCTTCAATTGCTGTTGTTGGGAACAATGTTCATGTAGCATATCGCGACAGTACACCGAGTGCCTGGACATCAAATTATATTCGCTCTACTGATGGCGGTATTACCTGGGGTTCACCAATATCTCTCGGTAATTATAACTTAATGCCTTCAATTGCCGCTTACGGAACATACATATATGTAGCATTAAATATTTTAAATCCCGGAAATTCGGAAATATGGTGCCGCCGCTCAACTAATAACGGTACAAGCTGGGAACCGGCTGTTCAGATTTCCAATGCGGCGGGACGTCCCGAAGGCCCATCAATTTCAACATTTGGAGCAGTCGTACATATTGCATGGAACGATAGCCGTACAGACACAATGCAAACTTTCTACCGCCGTTCAACTGATTTCGGCGCAACTTGGGGGCCCGAAATTCAAAGGACCCATTCTCCTGTTTTGGCTATTTTTCCTTCTGTCTCTGTATCAGGTGCCGATGTTGACCTCGTTTGGGATGACGGCCGCTTTGGCAATTACGAAATTTATCATTTACGTTCATCTGATTTCGGCGCAAACTGGGGAACTGAGGAAAGATTATCATTCGACGCTTTAAGCTCGCTTTATCCAAATCTTGTACGCAGTGGCTCTCATTTACATGTTGCCTGGACAGGCGGCGGCCTTTTTTACAAACATTCAAGCGATGGAGGCACAACATGGGAAAACCCGGTGCCTTTGGTTAATGCGGCATCACAGCCGACTTTGTCTTTTATTGCAGTTACCGGTAACGTTGTACATGTCATCTGGACCGACAGCCGGGACGGACACAAAGCTATTTATTATAAACGCAACCCAACAGGTAATGCCGCTCCGCCAAGTAATACGATCACGGTCTCGTCTGCACCGGCACAACTTTGCACAGGGGCAAGCTTTCAGGTTGGATATCAGGTTACAGGTATGTTTTTTGACGATAATGTATTTACAGCCCAGTTAAGTGATGGTATAGGCAGATTTACAAATCCGATTGATATTGGAACTCTCAACTCGAAAAACTCTGGAACTATTAATGCATTTATACCCTTTAGTGTTACACCTGCGTCTGGTTACAGGATTCGTGTAAACAGTTCGTCTCCTCCGGCTACCGGAGAAGAAAATGATTTTGATATTTCATTAAATAATCACCCGACACCAAGTATTCAGGGAATGTCTTTAGTATGTCAGAATTCATCACAAACATTTTCTACCCCATTTACAGCAGGCAATTCATATAAATGGACTATAACCGGAGGCTCTGTTTCAGGTTTGGATACTCAAAGAACTATCATTGTTAACTGGAATACTTCAAATACATTCGGCAAGGTATCATTAAAAGAAACAATTATAAATACAGGTTGTAGTGATACCGTTTCAAAAATTATTACTTTTATACCGCACCCAACACCAAATATTCAGGGGCCTATCATTTCTTGCAGAAATAATTACCAGACATTTTCAACAAATGCTGTAACCGGACATTTATATAAATGGACTGTGGACGGAGGAAGTATCGTAGGGCCTGATGACAGAAATACTTTACTTGTGGAATGGGCAACAATTATGTCAAGCGGAACAATTACCCTTGTTGAAACTGTTGATATATATGGATGCACCGGTTCAGACAAGCATTATGTTGATATTAACCCTGTGCCGAGGCCTTTGATTACCGGTTCTATAAATACATGCAATAAAAGTACAGAAAATTATTCAACATTCAACACTAAAGGTAATTCTTACTTATGGAGAGTTATCGGCGGGACTATTCTCGGCGAAGATAATAAGACTGATATTCAGGTCAACTGGAATACTTCAAATTCAAGCGGAACAGTAACTTTGGTTGAGACTACCGATTCTACGGGATGCTCTGACTCGACATCAATAAAAGTAACCGTTAATCCCGGGCTAATTATCGGCATATCAGGGCCTATGACCGTAAAAAAAGGAAGCACCCGAAATTATTCGGGGCAATCATCAGGTATTTTAAGTTATAAATGGAATGTTACCGGTGGTATTATCTGGGGAGTTGATAATTTGAAGGATGTTTCAGTTGTTTGGGGAACACAAAAAACCGGGACTATTAAACTTACCTGTATGAATTCGAACGGATGCATTGATTCTCTTCAAAAAAATATTTCAATTGGAAACTCATCAATAGGCATAACCGGTAGTGAGATTGTCTGTGAGCAGAGTGATGCCGACTATGCAACTCCGTTTATTTCGGGTACAACTAATGAGTGGACTGCTATCGGAGGTTCGATTGAAGGAAGTAATTCCGATACTATTGTACAGGTTAAATGGGGAAATGCAGGCAACGGCAGTTTAATACTGATACAAACTGTTGATGCAACCCAGCACAAGGATACAGCAAAGTTGGATATAGCAATCAGCGCCTTGCCCCAAGTGAGCATAATAGGTGCGGATACCGTAGTAATAGGCAGGCAATACACTTATATTGCAAGCCCGACTGACGGGACATATCAATGGGAAGCGATTAATGGTACAATTATCGGTTCAACAACAAACAGAGTTGCTGAAATAAAATGGAAATCAAATAATAACTGTATTGCCAAAGTAACCGAAACCAATATTGGAGGGTGTATTGATTCTGCATCATTGGATATGAAATTAATGGTTAGTTCTGTTCAGGACAATTCCCGCAATTCTTATTTTCTGAAAGTATATCCTAACCCATCCTCCGGTATAATCAATATAGAATTTTTCAATAATGAGCCGGACAATTTTGAAATTGAAATAACTAATGTTTATGGAATAACTGTCAGAAAAATTTACTCCCGAAAAATTGGAGAAGAAATAATTAAGACAGTTTGGGATGGCACAGATTCTAATTCCAACAAGGTGTTTTCTGGTGTTTACTTTGTAATAATAAAAAGTAAATCATTTACTTTATCAGAAAAATTTGTGCTGATTAATTAAATTAATTTTATAGACAGACTTGAATCAAAGTATGAGTCCCGAATTATATCGGGACTCATTTTTTTTCATTAGTAATTATTAATTATTTCTGCTCTGTTTGTTTATCCAACAACTTTAAAAAAGGAGAAATTAAATCAATCGGAATCGGGAATATAGTCGTCGAATTTTTCTCCGTTGCAATATCCGAAAGTGTTTGCAGGTAACGCAATTGTAATGCAATCGGATGCGACTCGATAATTGTTGCGGCATCAGTCAGTCTTTGCGATGCCTGGTACTCGCCGTCAGCATTGATGATTTTGGAGCGTCTCTCCCGCTCGGCTTCCGCCTGCTTTGCCATCGCCCTCTGCATCTCTATTGGAAGGTCAATCTGCTTTACTTCTACTGTACTGACTTTGATGCCCCAGGGCTCAGTGTGCTCGTCAATAATTTCCTGAAGCTTTTTGTTAATGCGGTCCCGTTCCGAAAGCAGTTCGTCCATGTCTGATTGGCCCAGGATACTTCGTAGTGTTGTCTGTGCAATCTGGTTAGTTGCAAAAAGGTAATTTTCGACACTCACTATCGCCCTGTCTGCTTCTACAACACGGAAATAAAGAACTGCATTTACTTTGATGGATATGTTATCTTTCGTAATTACATCCTGCGGCTGTACGTCCATCGCCACTGTCCTGAGGCTTACTCGCACCATCTTATCAATAAACGGAATTAGAATAATCAGGCCGGGTCCTTTCACTCCAATCAGCCTTCCAAGCCTGAATATAACAGCCCTCTCGTATTCCCTCAATATTTTAATCGAAGAGAAAATCACAATAATTAGAAAACCAACGATTAGTAATAACGGCATTGACATATAAACCTCTTTAATAAATATAATTAAAATTTTTTTTTCACAATTTGTATGAACAATATTAACATTAATTCAGATTAATTGCAATTTAATTCATAATTCGTTATTCCATTGTCATTTTAAATTTATTTCAGAATCCATACACCTAATCCACAATCAACTGCTTCAATCCTAAAAATCCCGTTCAGTCAATTTGCGCCCGAATAACCACATGCTTCAGTTTGGGGGGACAGACACGAGGCCAGAGCCGCTGCATCATCCCAGCCCCACACCTTAAAAGATGTGGTTAATCAAAATCAGCTAAATCACATAAATCATCTTATTCAAGGTTCAGACTATCTTTGCGGCTTTGGGTGAAACAAAAGAGTATTGATAACGGTTTTCGGCTATGGATGCTTCGACATGTTTAGGGTAACGGCAAACCTTCATTCGTAATTAGTAATTCGTTATTGAATTATTACATCATCAGACTGCATTTATCTAATTTCATTTCGCAGTTGAAATTCATCCCCGGTATCTGTACGGCACGAGTTGCTATTTCCACTACAAACACTTTCAGCATTGGGCTTTCATCGCTTAGCTGGAGCAGTTCGGGAAGGCTCCCGCATGAAAAGCTTTTGAATGAAGTTGCTACCGGTATCTGCATATATACTGCAAGCCTGCTGAAACCGAACTCCAGGCGGTTAAGCATCCACTTGGCTATCCACCCGTTGATTACAGGAAACGGATTGTCTTTCAGCATATGGAATTTCTCAAACCTCTGCTTGAAAGCAGTTCCTAATCCGTCAATCCTTGCACGGGGTTTGTTGTCTAATCTTTCTTTGAGACGGTGTGCAAAAATATTTTGCGATGCTTTCAATAGCTCCTTCGTCTTATGTCCGTTCAAATCTTTTATATAATGCAGCAGGTTTTCCTTCTTAACAAATTCAAATGATTTCAACGCCTCGTTGAACAGTTTGGGATTGATTGGCAGTCGCGACAGACAGCAGGTCAGCTCTTTGTCCCTGTATGCTTTGTGGTAGGTGATTTTCAGGTCGGCATCCGGGTAAACCGCCTGCACTGCATCTTCGATTTGGCGAGAGCCGTTTGTAATAAATGTCCTGCATTTTATTTCCCTTTTGTGCATACGCTCAAGCAGGTGATTCCACACAGTTCTCGAATCTTTCCTGCTGATTTCAAATCCGAGGACAACCGTAGAGAGAGCATCCACAGCCATTGCAAGAAACATCTGGTTCGATTTTGACCCTTTGGCGAGGCAGGAGAAATTACGTCCAATCAGGTATATTAAACGAGGCTCGTGATGGGAAACGCATAAATCAAGATAATCCTCCCAGTGCGGGCATCCATCCAGAAATTCCCTTATTTTTTGGTTGATTCTCAGTGGAGAGCTGTGATAAACTTCGACGAGGTCGCGGCAGGTTCTGCCGCCTAAATATGCTTCGACTATATCAAAAGTGCCAGGGCGGATAATCTCGTTTTTTTCCAGCACCCAGGTCTTGCCGCAGTTCCTGCACCGGAAACGTTTGTTCCCTGTGGAGGTCTGCCCATGCTTGATTACCTTAGAGCTTTTACAATAGATACATGACGGATTTTTCTCTTCTGCCATCGTTCGTGTTGCTGTCTTAATTCCTTAAAAAATATAAATTTATTTTGCCTTAGCAACAAATAGATTATAAAAATACACATACAACATTTATGCAAAATAAGAAAAAAATGTTGCAAAGCAAAAAATTTAAGGAAAAGATAGACAACAACGATGATTTTAAAATTTTCATTTGTAATACCTTATAATATTATAATAATATTTTAAAAACTGCTTCATTGATTTTTAATAAATAAACTCCATTGTAAAAATTAGGTAAATCAATCGTAATTAGATTATCTGTAACTGGTAATTCATAATCAAAGACCTTCAAACCAATCATATTGTAAATTTCAATTCTGAATATATTATAATTTATTTTTTCTGGTATTTTTATATATAACTTTTGTATTGTTGGTAGAGAGTAAATACGATAATTATCTGAATTCAAATTAGTATTTTCTATATCTTTCACTCCTATCCATTGATTGCTATCAGGTATGTTTAGAAATTCAAATAAATCAACATATTCGATACTGTCAATAAAGAATTTTAAGGAATCATAACAGAAATACTCTTTAATTTTAAATTCAAAAATTCTTCCCCGTAAGCTACCGGAATCTGTTACACCGAATTCTCTTTTTATATAAAATCCTCCTAATATACTGGATAGCTCTTTAAATTTAATGTAAGTGTTGTAATAAATAATTGAGTCTATAGCTCTATAATCAACTATCGTATCTGAAGGTATAGGTTTTTGGAAAAAAACATATTCATCAAAACCGATATATAAACCATTTTTTACATATCGTTTACCAAAAGTTAATGAATTGGGGCATGAATCAATCTTGATTGAGTCAGGGTTATAAAAACCTTTATCAAGGTCATCAGGTAGTTCCATTTTTAGGCAACTATCTGATACTTGCCATTGATTTGCTAAAGATGGAATACTAATATTTACAATCATCCCAACAATTACTACTAAGAAAAATTTTAAAATTTTCATATTATTATCCCCCCTTATTCGCTTTTAAATTTCAATAATTTGTATAAATACTTATTATTTATTATAATAAAATACAATCCATAATTTAGATTAGATATATCTACTTCAAAGGATTCTTTTTCTTTTCTTTCTATGCTTTTTATGATAAAATTACCAAGAATATCATAAATTGAAATAATAATATCGCCCTGTTCAAAAATTAATCCTCTATTAATTAATATTTTATTATCTATAATACTAATATTAAATGCTTGATTTGTAATATTTGATTCAATAATTGATTTTGTAGCTGGTCTTCTATCAATACCAATATAATTGATAGAATCAGGTGAAAAATTTGCTACTATATAATTTATTAAAGTATCCGCACATATATAATTATCAAATATCATCAGACAAGTTGGCACCTTAATAAAATCACTGTCATTTGTCAATGCTAAATAATGCCTTTTGAAATAATAGGGACCAAATTGATTTTCAATATCCTGAAAAATCATTTTCATATCGTTATGGTTTGAATCAATATCATTCCAGGTATATAAACTATCTTTTAGTAATGGTCTCTGTATAAATACATATACAAATCTTTCAAAAATTAACATGAATTTCTTTGCGTAATATTGCTTATAAGTAGGTGAATCAAGACATGAATCTACTCGTACTGAATCTGGATTACCTATAGGATATTCATCACTTCCAATTGGAAGTTTCAAGCAGCTATCTGGTGGCTGATACTGTGCCTTTGCCTGTGGCGGCATACACACAAACAAAACAGCAAAAACAAATAAGGCGCATACGAGGACAGAACAATGTTCTGTCCCTACATTTAATTTTTTCATTTTTCTTTCCTCCTATGTTATGTATCTAATCTTTATCATGACACATTAAATGCCAAAAGGTCTCAGAATGTTTTCAATCAGATGTTTTCTTATACTTAAATCACCATAGTAAGAATTATTATTTAATAAATTTTTATTTAGAAATTATAAATTTCTTAATTTTAGAACCATTTTTTAGGAAGAAAATACCATTTGGTAAAAATGATAAATCCAGTTTCATTATAATATTATCATTTAATTTCATACATGAATCATGATATACTATATTAAAAATATCATTAAATATTTCAATAATCTGCAAACCGTAGTCATTGCTTGTAATATCAATTTTTATAATATCAATAACTGGATTTGGTGAGATTGTTATTTGATATTTATTAATTAAATCCTCATTAACATTAGTTGGTTGGATAGCACGAAACGCATAATACACTTCTATTAATGTATCTATTGAATTTAAAAGATAATACTCAATAAACTTGTAATCTTGATATTTTTCAAAAAATATTTTAATCCATGGATTTAACATAAATATTGAATCTGGGGGATTATCTTCTAAGCCTGTAAAATAAATTGCTCCTAATTCACCTTGTAATGAATCAAAAGTATTTTTCAACATTTTATAATTATCACTTATATCGTTAACATTTTTAAAATCATTTTTTGTTAGGATACTATCAAATGGATAATAGTTTTGGGGTAATTTTAAATAATAATATTTTTTTGCAAATAATTTCCCAAAAGTTTTTGAATACTCACATGAATCTGCTTTAACAGAATCAGGATTATAGGAACCTGTATTTGTCAATACATCATAATCATTTGGCCAAATCATTTTGATACAACTATCCGGCGGCTGATACTGAGCTTTTGCCTGTGGCGGCAAACACACAAATAAAACAGCAAAAATAAATAAGCAAGCGATGAGGATTGAACTGTGTTCTGTCCCTACATTTAATTTTTTCATTTTTCTTTCCTCCTATGTTATGTATCTAATCTTTATCATGACACATTAAATGCCAAAAGGTCTCAGAATGTATTCAATCAGGCTCGACTTAGTCTCTCGATTTGCTTTACACAAACAGTCCGGTAGATTGTTTCAAAAATAAATAAAAGACATAAAGCCTTATCGCCACATTCATTTTTCATATTCAAACTTAATCAGAAATAATTAGAAAAGTAAGAAATATTTTGTAAGAGACAAAAAAAGTAATACAGGTAAGACAGGTATCACCTCGCGATATAATCAATGTATCCTAACAACCTGGCCTATTCTCAGTTTGTCGGGTTTTAAATTTTTGTTGGCTTTTACCAATGAACTGAGGCTGACACCATATTTTTTTGCAATTGATGATAGAGTGTCTCCATTCCTTACAGTATGTTTTCTTGATGATTTGGTTTTTTCTTTTTTTACCGGTTTTGCCTGGCCTGAATCTGTTTTTATTGATTCATTATTTTGTGGAATTGAACTAATTTTATTCAGGCTGTATTTACTGACTTTTGACGAATCCAAAGTTTTTATTTTGTTTGAATCTGTATTTTTAGAATTCTGTTTATCAGAAAAATTACCTTTGAGTGAGGTGAGGTTTGGTTTTTTCTGATTATATGTATTGATGACAAGTTTACTGCCGGAACTAATGTTGTTGCTGTCAACCGGGATATTATTCCAGAGCTTCAAATCATCGAGGAGGACTCTGTATGTGTTTGAAATGCTGTACAGAGTCTCACCTTTCTTGACAGTATGAATAATCTGAATAGAGTCATCCTGATTATATCCGCTACTAATATTATTATCATTCCCATTGGAGGTTCCATTATCTTCAGCGTTCCCATTTTTAAAATTACCGGCTATATCTGTAAATTTAACGGGAATTCTCAGTTCGGTACCGGGTTGAAGCTTCACTTTATATCCTTTGAGATTATTCGCATCAACCAGCTCGGTTTTCGGGATGTCAAATTTTTTGCTTATTGAGGATATGGTTTCGCCCCTTTCGACCGGATGAATGAACCAGGGCTGTTTCTCATCGGGTGTCAGAGCATTAAAATTAGAAGTGAATGATTCTTTTTTTCCTTTAGGAATTTTCAGTACATATTTGCCAACATCAGGCGGTGTGAATGCCCTGATTAGTTCGGGATTCATTTTTTTAATATCATCTTCGGCTGCATTCGGGCCGAGGCATTTTGTGAGTACGGCAAGGCTGACAGGCTCATTGAGTACAAAAGTATCGTACTTATAATCATCATCAAATTTAATATCGGAGATTTTAATGCCATAGTCTTCGGGATTCAAAGCAATCTTTGCGGCAGCAATGTAAAGAGGGACATAGTTGCGGGTTTCCCTCGGGAGTTTCTCGCGAATAGTCCAAAAGTCAAGAGGTATGGAATCATCTTCAAATTTTTTCATAGCACGCCTGACACCGCCATTTCCGCAATTATAAGCCGCAAGAGCCAAATGCCAGTCGCCAAATTCACTGTATAAATCTCTCAGATGCCTCATAGCCGCACGTGTGGATTTTTCCGGTTCGCGTCTCTCATCCATCCAGACGGATGGTGTGTCGTTTAGTCCGTATAGTTCGCCTGTTGTCCTTATGAATTGCCATAAACCCACTGCCTGTGACCTCGATACTGCATTGGGATTCAATCCGCTCTCAATCATTGAAAGAAAAATCAGTTCTTCGGGTACCTCTTCCTCGTGAGCAATTTTTCTCATCATGGGAAACCATTTCCCGCTTCGTTCCAGCCATTTGATAAAGAATTTCCTGCCGGGATTTTCTGTAAGGAAAGTCAGAGATTTTTGTACAAATTCATTATCTACGAGAGGAATAGTTAATTCTTTAATTGCATTAGGATTGGAAACAAACTCACCGGCAATAGTTTTTCCATCCTTTGTTTTTGTTTCGTGTTGAATTTCAAGTTGCTTGAATTTAGGGAAAATTTTAGGCTCGATTTTTTCCACCTGGCGGTAAAATCTATCACGGATAATGAAGAGTTGAGATTCATCATCCAGGATATCGAGGTTTTTAATGAACATCTCATAATCTTCACTGATTGAATGTGCAAGTTCGTTGAAAGTACTGTTTTTGGTTATGTTAGGATAGCTCGATAAATTATTCAAATATAGAATTGCATCTTCAAAACACTTCACAGCATTCACAGTATCCTTGGCTTGTACAAATGCCAGAGCCTGAATATATTTTTGTCGGGATTTTTCAAGGTTATTCCTGACTCTTTCATCATCAATAGTTGAAGGAAGAGGCACCTCATCCAATTCAGAATATTCATCCGGGAAAATATAGAAGCTTTCAGTATCAATTTTAGACTTTTTTGATAATTTTGGTTTGGCTGTCTGAGAATACAGCTCTGCCGGTATAAAACACAGGAGGAAAGCCATGATTAGAAAGCTCAATAATATATTTAATTTTTTTCTATTCAAAATCATTCTAATTCTTCAATATAATTTTCAGGAACAAACAATATAAAGTATATACTCTATAAAGACAAATAAATTTTGATTAAAAAAGATTAATCGTTTGTTATTAAATATTGGACTTATGAATTATCCGGTAAATTTAAGATTGCTGTTTCAATAAAAAGGGGGAAATTTTTTTTAAGATTATTCTGAATAATTCACTTATAAATTGACTGAAAAAAATAATGCACATCCAATTAATTAACAAAAGGTTATAAATTTAGCCAATGATAAATTAAATTTTAAATCTTCCTAAATTATTAAAATTCATAAACTTACAAAATATTTTTCTTGTTTTTTTGTCTTAAATACTATAATTTTGAATATAAGATAATTTGATAATTAAAAATATAGTTTTATTAATACTGAGGTCAAATTGAAAAAGTTGTTAATTTTAGGCGGCGGAACTGCCGGAACCATCATTGCAAATAAACTGCACGAAGCCCTTGATGCCGGTAAATGGCAAATCACAATCGTTGATAGAAGTGAAACTCATTATTATCAACCCGGATTTCTTTTCATTCCCTTTGGCATTTACACATCCAAAGATGTTATGAAACCCAAAAGAGATTTCTATCCGCGAGGAATTGAGGTTGTTATTGCTGAGATTGACAAAATCGAACCGAATGAAAATCGCGTTCTTCTGAAAAATAATCAGGTGCTCAGCTATGATTACCTTATTGTAGCAACCGGTACAAACATTCATCCCGAAGAAACAGAGGGATTGATTGATGAAAACTGGCTCAAAGACAAATTCGATTTCTACACACTCGAAGGTTCTTGTGCATTAGCCAATTTCTTCAAGTCATGGGAAGGAGGAAGGCTTGTAGTAAATATAGTTGAAATGCCAATAAAATGTCCCGTAGCACCACTTGAATTTCTTTTTCTCGCCGATTCTTATTTCACAGAAATGGGAATGAGGGATAAGGTTGATATACACTTTGTTACTCCGCTGCCGGGTGCTTTCACAAAGCCGATTGCCTCCGGTATTTTTGGTGATGTACTCGAAAAGAAAAACATCAGGCTGACTACTGAGTTTGGAATTGCAAGAGTTGACAATGAAAAGAAAGCAATCGTTTCATGGGAAGAAGAAGAAATTCCTTATGATGTGCTTGTAACAATCCCGACAAACAAGGGAGACTCTGCAATCGAACGAAGCGGAATGGGAAATGAGTTTAATTATCTAGCGACTGATAAGGATACATTGCGTTCAATAGATTATCCGAATATTTTTGTAATCGGAGATACAACAGACCTGACAAGTTCAAAAGCCGGTTCGGTGGCTCATTTTGAGGCAGAAATCCTTTACGAAAATTTCCTGAATGCAGTCGAAGGACGTCCGATGAGAGCCAAATTTGACGGACACGCAAACTGCTTTATAGAATCAGGATTTGGAAAAGGATTATTGATTGACTTCAACTTTGATGTCGAGCCACTCCCCGGGAAATTCCCCCTACCCGGCATAGGCCCATTCTCGCTATTGCAGGAAACCAAGATGAACCATTATGGAAAAGTGATGTTCCGCTGGGTTTACTGGAATTTGCTTTTGAAAGGACTTGAACTTCCTATAGAATCAAATATGACAATGGCAGGTAAGAGGTATTGATATGACAGAAACAACAACACAAAACCAGATTGATGCAATCAATATGAAACTCGATTTCATCGTGCAGGAGCTTGAATACCAGCGGCGGCACAGGCTTGAAATGGAAGACCTGAAGGATGACCTCATGATTGTAGCAAAAGATGTTTATCATACATCTCTGAAAGAATTGGAAGAATTTTCAAATCATATTCAGACAGGCGACATACTTCATTTGATGAAAAAGCTTGTCAGGAACACAAATAATCTATCTAATGCATTCGAGCAAATCGAAAGTTTCAGGGATTTCGTTGATGATGCTAAGGTGATATCAAAGGAAATGTTTCAAAGTTTGCTTGTCAAGTTTGATGAATTAGACAGGGCCGGTTATTTCCAATTTTCAAAAGAGGTATTCAATGTTATGGATAAAATCATAACATCATTTACAGTCGAAGATGTTAAAAACCTTGGAGATAATGTTGTAATGATTTTGAATACAGTTAAAAACCTGACTCAACCTGAAATGCTTCAAACGGTGAATAATGCAGTTGATATTTACAAAAATCTCGATTTGGAAAAGGCAGGAAATATTTCATTATTCAGCCTTTTGCGTGAACTGAACAAACCTGAAATGAAGCAGGGATTACTGTTTGTTACAAAGTTTGTTAAGAGTATGGCAGAAAATAAGTGATAGATAAATAAGTGTCAGGTGTAACTCCTGACACGGTATAATTTTAAATTATAAGGAGTAAAAAAAATGGCGACGAGAGAAATTTTAGGTAAGATGCTCGAATTTGATGCTGACAACCACCTGAAAAACCGCGACGACTGGAATGAACAAGTGGCATTGGAGCTTGCTAAAGAAGAAGGCATCGCTGAATTAACCGACAGGCATTGGCTTGTCGTAAACTTTATGAGGAAAGTGTTTATGGAAAAAGGGGACGCACCTTCAATCAGAAAACTGACAAAAGAAAGTGGAGTCGAGACAAAAGAGCTCTACGCACTTTTCCCTAAGGGTCCGGCAAAGAAAGCCGCAAAAATTGCAGGCTTGCCAAAACCGACGGGTTGTATTTAAGATTTGTTCTTTCAACTAATATATTCAATGAATTGTAGATGAATAGCCACTACATTTATGTATTGGAAATTGTTGCGGGGTTCATTATAGTTAGCGGCTAAAGTCCGGCTCCTTCAGGCAAGTAACCCACCGTCTGAAGATATTGGCTGTTCAAAAGAAAAAATTGAATTTGAATTTTTTGAATTTTTTTTATAAATAAGGAAAATATTATGGAAAACACGAGTAATTATCCTCCGATTGAGAAAGTTTCAATCATAGTTTCCAAAGGTTCACTTGAAGGGGTTTATCCCGCTTTGATTATGGCAAACGGAGCAAGAATGGCTGGAATCGAAGCTAATTTGTTCTTCACTTTCTTCGGGATGGAAGCAATTATTGACAAGAAAATGGACAAGCTGAAAGTGGCTACTGTTGGCAACCCGGCTATGCATATACCTACAATTTTAGGGAGTATCCCGGGAATGTCTGCATTTGCAACTTCGATGATGAAAAAAGAAATGGAAAAAATTGATATTCCACCGGTCAGAGAGTTTCTGACAATGATTCATGATGCGGGGTGTAACATATACGCTTGCAAAGCTTCTGTTGATATGTTCCATCTTTCGAGAACAGACTTTTGTGAGGAAGTTGATGATATTATTTCTGTTGGCCAGTTCTACGAAGTGTCAGCCGGAGCTAATATTATATTTACTTGATTTGAATTTAGAG
>JAKAKE010000174.1 GCA_021824625.1 Bacteroidota bacterium
GGGATTTTTGAATTAACAAGCCGCTATGCCCGAATGTTAGAAGATGCAATTAAAAAAAATCCTGAACTGTGGGTTTGGCAGCACAGGCGTTGGAAACACACGATTTAATGTAAAATGTAAAATGTAAAATGTAAAATGTATTAGGATTAAAGGATTATAGGATTCAAGTCGTAAGTAAAATGCAAAATGAAAAATCAAAATGATATTTAAAGTATTATATGAATAGAAAAATCGAGGATTATCATCACATCGCAATTATTCAAACAGCCTTTCTGGGAGATGTTGCACTATCTCTTTACTTAGCCCAGGCAATCAGAAAGATTCATCCGACTGTTGAATTGACCTTAGTAACAACTCCGAAGGCATCATCCCTTGTTTTCTGCTCATCCGCAGTTAATAATGTTGTTACGTATGATAAGAGAGGTTTACAAACAGGTTTAAGAGGTATTAAATCAATATCGAATCTTTTAATAGAAAAAAAAGTTGATTGCATAATATCACCTCATTCTTCAATCAGGTCAACTTTACTTACATATTTTACAAAACCAAAGTTTTCGATTTCTTATGATAAAACAGCTTTGTCTATTTTATATAAAAAAAGAATCAAATATCTGCCTCATTTACACGAAACCGAAAGAAATATTTCACTGTTGACAGGATTTTCAGGTTTAAGATTAAATTCATTACCTATCCTCGATTTGGAATTTGAAGATGATGACAAAAGTTTTATAGATCATAAACTATATGGTTTAGGTATAAAAGATGGTGAGAAAATTATATTAGTTGCACCCGGTTCTATTTGGAAAACTAAGAGATGGGAAGAAGAGTATTATTTTAAACTTTGCAAAATGTTGAAGGACGCTAATTGTAAAGTGATATTAATCGGGTCAAAGGAAGACAGGGAATTATGTTCAAGAATTGCAATAAATTCAGGTGTTATTAATTTTGCCGGTGAAACAACAATACCTCAAACATTAGTACTTATGTTGAAATCCAACCTGACAATTACAAATGACAGTTCTCCAACACACTTTGCAGGGCTTGTTGGATGTCCTGTAATAACGATATATGGCCCAACATCACCAAATTTCGGATTCGCTCCTTTGGGAGAAAAAAGTAAAATTATCGAATTGAAGGATTTGAAGTGCAGGCCATGTACAATTCATGGAAGCCATAAATGTCCGATAAATACACATGACTGTATGACTCATATTAATCCCGAAGAAGTATTTAGATATAGTATTGATATACTGGATAGATAGCTGCAGAAAGTCTATTCCCCTCTTATTTTATCGAATTTAATTTTGAATTTTCTAAATGAGAAATTTATTATTTTATGTAATAATATTCTTAAATAATACTTGAAAAAAATTTTTAATAAAGTAAATTTATTTATTATTAAATTTTTTGAGAATACTTTTGATTGATTAGAAACCGGAATTATCTTTTCATTAAATATCCTTTCAAATTTTTTTATTATTTCATTTTTATTAGCAAATTCATTTATTTTATTATTATTAAACCATGGTTGAATAAGATATTGTTTATAAAGTTCGTCATTATTATCTAATTCAATGATTTTTTCAATCATTTCTTCATCACTGTGAAAATCATTTAGGTTTAAAAAACTATTTGTGTTGAAATCCCTGCCAATAAATTCATTTCCCCAATAAATGGGTAAACTGCCTGCTATCATTGGTTCAATTATTTTTTCTGATGTATATCCGGGATAAGATTCACTTTCAAATGCTATTGTAAACTTATAATTTTTCAGAAATTCGATTTTATTTACAA
Organism: Bacteroidota bacterium; assembly: GCA_021824625.1. Taxonomy (GTDB): domain Bacteria; phylum Bacteroidota; class Ignavibacteria; order Kapaibacteriales; family UBA2268; genus XYC2-FULL-35-21. The sequence continues at coordinate 1,795 of JAKAKE010000174.1, forward strand.
CATTATAACCAAGGTTGTTCAGGACTCTGCCACCCGAATCAACTTTTTTATATTTGTTTAACTTTCTGAAAAATTCAATTCTTTTTTTTGGTGTAGGATTGGAGTAAATGAAATTGCAAAACTTATTTTTATGAGTCATTAATTCATCAACATTTTTCTTCTTTGTCAGGTTGTCTAAATCAAAATATAAGGTATATAAAGGTAGTCTGAAACATCTGGGATTATCACTATAATCGAATGAAAAAGAATAGTCACATTCATTAAGGTTTGGCCTAAAATTTTCACCTGTAAAAAAAATTCTTATACAATTAAATTTTTGAAATTGAAATCCGAAACATGAATAAATCAGGAATTCCGGTTTGTCATCAGTTATTTCTATATCATAATTAATAGATAATAAATCTGTGAAATAATTCTTCCCGATATTAAAAGTTGGCCAAAAATCAGTAAAGAACAGTTTTATCTTTCTTTTCATAAATTATTGAAATTCCGAATTGTATTATTATTCATTTATTTGAAATATTTAATATTTCGTCAAACTCTTTTTCTTTAAGAGATATAACAGAGAGTCTGGATTGTTTTATGAGTGCAATGTCTTTTAATTTGTTGGACAATTTAATTTGTTCGAGAATAACCGGCTTTTTGAGAGTTTTAACAACTTTAAATTCAACTGCAATCCATTTACCCTCTTTATCCTTAGGGTCAGAAAATGCCTTTTTCGTAACTTGTGATATTCCTACAATACATTTTCCTTCGTCGCTGTGATAAAATAGAACTTTTTCCCCAATGTCCATCGCAGCAAGATTATTTCTTGCCTGGTAGTTTCTAACGCCATCCCATACTGTTTTTTTATCTTTGAGAAACATTTCCCAAGAATATGAAGACGGATCCGATTTTACAAGCCAAAAACTCATTTTATATTTACTTTTTCAGACCATTAAGAAGGAGTTGTTCAACCGGGATTATTTCAGCATACAACTTGTGTTCCCTCATTGTGTCGAGCATGAAATACACAGCATTTGTATCTTTCATTACAATACATTCAGGCAATTCTGAAATGGAAAATCGGGATTTATAAGGATGTTTGCCGGTTGAACTCCGCATCGAATATATTTCATACGAGGATTCGGGAATATTACATTCTTTAAAAACCTTACATAAATGGGAAATATCAGTTTGCTGGTTACTACAGCCGCAAGAGAAGTTAGCATATAAATAAACTTTATGTTTATTTGAATCAAAATTATTTATTATTTCTCTTATAATGTTTGTATCCGGTTTATAATTATTCATCTCAGTCTTGAACCAGCTATTAGTCGGAGTATCAATAATTTCCTGAATTGTCAATTTAATTGCATTTTCATCATAAGAAACATTTTCAGAACAAGAAATTAATAAAGTAAGTGAAAAAATAGCTATGATTATATTGTTAATTGTTGATTGCTTATTCATAATTCTCCCAAATTAATTTTTTTTGTACATTATTTATTGTAATAACAAAATTTTTTCGATTTTGTTACAGTGAAACCTAAAATAAAAATAAATTAAAGCATCTATGGCTCAAATTTAATATAAATGACGGAAATACTCCAAAAATAATTAACGCGACTGATGCTATTCCTAATGTAATATAAGATAAGCCTTTTTCTGATTCCTGAAGCTTTTCTCCGGGTTCTTTAAAGTACATACTTATAACTAACCCGATATAGAAGTAAATCGAAATTATTGAAGCTATTACCGCAACAATAGCCAGCCAGACATAACCACTCTCAATTACCGAGGCAAATAAATAATACTTACCTATAAATCCTGCAAAAGGTGGAATTCCAGTCAATGAGAACATGAATATACCCATTGTGGCTGCCAGAATAGGATGAGTCTTGCTCAATCCTGCATAATCACTAATATCCTGATTAGCTTCATTGTTGCGTTCTAATAATGAAATTATAACAAAAGCTCCAATCTGCATAAACATATAGGCAACAGCATAAAAAGCTATTCCATCCCATCCTTTTGGGTTATTTGCAACTATGCCCATCAATAAATATCCTGCGTGGGCAACTGATGAATAAGCCAGCATTCTTTTCACATTCTTTTGAACCAAAGCACTTATGTTTCCGACCAACATTGTTGCGGCAGATATTATAGCTATTATTAATCTTATGGTATCTCCATTGAAAATTTGATTTAGCTCATGCTTGTCAATATTCTGAGGTATAAGGGGGCGAATGACAATCACCATAGCGAGAATTGCCGCCGCTTTGCCGGCAGTGCTCATGAAACCGGCAATAACCGTAGGAGCCCCATGGTAAACATCGGGTGCCCACTGATGAAATGGAAATGCTGCAACTTTAAAACTCAATCCGATAATTAGCAGGCCAACTCCAATACTTAAAATCAGAGGTGCTTTTCCTATTGTTGTCATAAAAAAAGTTGCTTTGTTAATATCTAAATTTCCGGCAGCACCATAAATTAATGCCATTCCATATAACAGGAAGCCTGTCGCAAACGCTCCCAAAAGAAAATATTTCAAAGCCGCTTCGACTGACCTGGCATTTGTTCTGAAAAAACCTGTTAGTATATAAAATGATATTGACATTAATTCGATTCCGATAAAAAGAACAAGCAAGTTGTTCGAATGTCCTATTATCATCATTCCTGCTATCGAAAGGAGTATTAAAGAATAATATTCGTTAATTTCTTTGTAATCTCTTTTCAAATATTGTTTTGAAGCAAGAATAGTCAATATACCCGCTACACAAAATAGAATATCGAAGAATGCGGCATAGCCGCTAAATATCAACATTCCCTTTGTAATTAATTTATCGCTGTGATGAGTAGGAATAAGTGCCATGTTTGTTTTGTATAAACTATAAACTGCTGCAATGATTGTTATTGCTAATCCGATTATTGAATAATAAAACCCTATGGATTTATTCTTTAATAATATAGCATCAATTACTATAGCACTCGTTGCAAAAAAAGATATTAATATTATCGGCAAAATAAACTGTAACTCATATCCCATCATTTTTATTATCCTGTTCTTATTATTTATCCTTATAGACAGAACGTTGTTCTGTCTTAACATCTTTCATTTCAATTCTTTTATTATTACTTGTTCTAACCAGTTCTAATTTTTTCACTAATGCCCTTGTTGAGTTTTCTGAAATTTTCAGAAATGAATTTGGATAAACACCTATCCAAACAATGAACACAACAATTGGTATTAATGTTAACCATTCACGCTTGTTCAGGTCTTCTAAATTTTCATTTTTTGGATTTGTAATTGTACCGAACATGACTCTCTGGAACATCCACAGAAGATAAACGGCTGCAAAAATCACCCCGGTTGCTGAAACGATGGTGTACCACTGGGAGCCAAGTACCTGTGAGCGGAAAGCTCCGAAGAGGGTTAAATATTCACCTATAAATCCGTTCAAACCAGGCAACCCTACCGAGCCGAGCATAGCAATTCCAAAGAAAACTGTAAACACAGGGAGAACCCGTGCCAATCCTCCAAATTCTGCAATGTCTCTGGTATGCCTTCTTTCATAAATCATTCCCACACATAAGAAGAGCATACCTGTAGTTAATCCATGATTTACCATTTGAATAATTGCTCCCTGCAATCCTTCGATTGTCATTGAGAAAATTCCCAGTACCACAAACCCAAGATGGCTCACTGATGAAAAAGCTACAAGCCTCTTGACATCGGTTTGTACCATCGAAACCAATGCTCCGTATATAATTCCAATTACAGCAAGAACGGCTATATAAGGAGCAAATTCAATTGATGCCTGAGGAAATAATTCTAAATTAAATCTAACCAAACCATAAGTACCCATTTTTAATAATACACCTGCAAGCACTACGGAACCGGGTGTTGGTGCTTCAGTGTGAGCATCGGGAAGCCATGTGTGGAACGGAAATAATGGTACTTTAATACAAAATGACAGGGCAAAAGCAAGGAAAAGCCATCTCTGAACTTCAATTGGAATAGGATGATTCAGTAATGCAGTTTTTAATACAAAAAAGTTTGTTGTGAAACCTGCACTGTTATGTAAAATATATGTTCCTGTGTAATAACCTAACCAGACTATTGCAACGAGCATGAATAATGAACCGACTGCCGTAAATATGAAAAATTTCACAGAGGCATAAATCCTCTCTTTGCCTCCCCAGATACCAATTATGAAATACATGGGAATAAGAATTAATTCCCAGAATACAAAGAAGAGTAATAAGTCGAGTGCCAGGAAGACACCTGTCATTGCAAACTGTAATAATAATATCATCACATAATATTCTTTTTCACGTTTTTCAATTGCACCGAATGATGATAATATTGTTATGGTTGAAATAAATGTTGTAAGTAATAGTAACAACATTGACATTCCGTCAATTCCGAGCCTGAATCCCGCATCAATAGAGGGAATCCAGACTGCCTCGAATACCAACTGAAAGTTTGGATTATTCTGATTAAAGAAAAACAGTAGAAAGAGTGAAACAACAAATGTTACAAATGAAAATCCTAAAGCTGTATATTTTATCAGCTTGGGTTTATCCTTATTCAATAGTAAAAGAAATAATGAACCTGCCAAAGGTAAAAATAATGTTATAAATAAAGGAAACATAATCAATTCATAATTAATAATTAACAATTCCAATTCACAAATAATAATTCATTCACAAAATATATTTAAAAAAATATTAAATCTTATAATCCTTTTATCCTATTCCATTTTGCATTTTATATTTTACATTTTACATTAATATCAATAACTAATAATCAGCCATGCAATAATCAGAATAATTCCTCCCATCATCAGCAGTGCATAGTTCTGGGCAACTCCTGTTTGCATTCGCCTGATTTTTTCGCCTGCTCCAACAGTTACAGTTGCTAATCCGTTAACAAATCCGTCAATTATTTTTACATCAAATATTTTCCAGAGGAAACTATGTGATAATTTGAATATCGGAGTACCAATGACTGTGAAATAAACCTCATCGAGTGAATATTTATTTAACAATAATCTATATGCAGATTGAAATCTACCTGCCAATGCCCTTGGAGTAGTCCATAATTCATCTCCGTAAAACCGTTTTGCAAGATAGATCGCGGTTACTGCAATACCAACAGATACGAGCATTAATATATATTCAATAGAATGAATCTGATGCCCTTCAGTTCTGTGTAATATTTCCTGAGCCGGCTGAAATACAGGATGGAGCCAGGATCCAAGCAGATTCGGATTATGGTCGAACCAGAAACCAAGTGCATAAGGTATTCCAAGAAAACCACCAACTGCAGATAAGATAGCAAGTATGATTAAAGGTATAGTCATCAATTTTGGTGACTCATGCGGATGAACATGGTGGCTGTCGAATCTTTCCTTGCCATGAAATGTCAGTTTTAATAATCTGAACATATAGAATGCGGTGAAGAAAGCCGCAGTGGCACCAATCAGCCAAAGAAAGATATTTCCGTTGCTGAAAGCATTCCATAATATTTCATCCTTCGAAAAGAAGCCGCTGAAAAACGGTATTCCTGAGATTGCAAGTGTAGCAACAAAAAAGGTTTTATAAGTAACGGGCATATAACTTTTCAGTCCGCCCATGTTTTTTATGTTCTGTTCATCATGCATACCATGAATTACTGAACCTGCTCCAAGGAACAACAACCCCTTGAAGAAAGCATGTGTCATTACATGAAATACACCTGCCGTAAAAGCCCCTACACCGAGTGCCGCAAACATATACCCAAGCTGGCTAACTGTTGAATATGCCAGAACCTTTTTTATATCATTTTGTACCAGTCCGATTGTAGCCGCAAAAAATGCTGTGGCAATTCCAACTATTGCAACAACCTCCATAGAGATGGGGGAGAGTGCAAATAACACAGAGTTTCTTGCT
>JAKAKE010000152.1 GCA_021824625.1 Bacteroidota bacterium
TGGTAGCTGAATTTGTTGTTCCCTGACCTTTTACAAACCCGATTGTATTCCAATTATAACTGTCATCATCAGCATCTACTGCTTTTTCTACATGGAATCCATAATTGTTTATTTCTGACGCTGTTTCCCACCATAAGTCAACTATTTTGCCTCTAACCTGTCCATCGAACGAAATTAATTCAACAGGCACATAGTCGTCCGGACATGGTTCATACTGAAGCACTGTACCATAAGTTCTGGTGCCGAAATATGGAGCAATCATCGGAATCCATGTTCCTCTTGTGTAAGTAGGTGTAGTTGTTGCATCGGGTACCCTGCCTCTGTATTCAAGGTGGCCGTAAGCCGGGTTACCCTGTGTATTCATAAATGGGAACCAGTTGTTTCTACCCATAACATTTTCATAAGCAAAAACATTTAGGTTAATTAAATCACCCGTACTGTCAGCTGTTCTCAGGTTTTTATCCAAAAGCAGGAAAATAGAACCGCTGCCATTTTGGAATGAGCTATCTCCCGGAGGATTTGAAGTATATGTATCTAATGTTCTCATACCAACCCTGGATTTAGAAGCACCCAACTCGAGGCCTGTTTCGCCCATCTGAGATATTGTCATCCAGTAACTACCGGCTTTTAAGAATTTAGGTTCAGGTAACAAATATGTAACATACTGGTCCCAGAAATATCTGCCACCTCTAAGGTCGTCTATCCCTCTGCATTTGTCAACTTCTGTTCCTTCAACCATCTTAGAAGGTAGTTGAACGCCATCATAAATTGACAACCGGACGATTTCACTCCATGAACAACCCATAGCGGCAAAGAATGCCTTATAACCGAAAATAGTATCAGCCTGGAAGAGCTTAAATTTCATTGCAATTTGTCCCGAACCGCTGCCTGATTCACTACCGGCTTCCCATTCTCTCTTGTAGTTTGGCAAGTCATTCGAAGTAGTCGCCCAAACACCGCCACCCATAGAAATACCGTACAAATTCAATCCACTTCCATTTATTCCTTTAAAATTTCCATCTGGTACATCATTTACTGTGTTATCTGCCGGGTCATATTGGATACAATCACTATAAACAACATGGAAGTCATAATAAGTAGTGTCATTCAATGGTTCACTGTCGCCACCTTCATAAGGAATGAATACATTAGCAAATATCCTGTATAATCCCGGAGGTGATTTCCTTGCGTTCCAATCTGGGAACTTAATTTCTGTTTGCTCGCCGGCATGTAATGAAGCCTGGCTGATTGTACGGCAGTATATTGGTGCAGTATCAATCTGTGAGTGGCTGTTAATTCTGAATATTCTGACTTTTACCCAATAAGAAGGAGCGCTTGCACCGGAATTATTGCTTACTTTCACCCTAATAGGTAAAGCAATTGCCTGTGATGCAGGTGTTACAGAATAAGGCCAGATAACACGAACAGAATTACATTCGACGTCAATACATTCACTGCCGGCATTGAGAATCCTGACATTATCAACATAGAACGGGTCATTATCATCAGGGATACCGGGAACTGAGCCAAGCATTTGGTTATCGTCAGCCCAAACTTTTATTCTGAATCTGAAATTATAGGCACCATCGTTCGGCGCATCTATGAATCTATCAGGTATTGTCATACTGAATTTCCGGTATTCATAATCCATACCGTCATCATAAACATTATCTCTTAAACCGAGTTTTTCTCTTGTACCTGAATTGTATGCCATTGGATATGCCTTGTTGTAATTAGTCCCAATCCTGCTATCATTGTAACCGACAACATAGCCGCCGCCGCCATATAGCCTTAAAGCACAAGCATGACCATCGGGCCATGTAACGCTTCCCTCATCTTCTTGCGGTAATTCATTCCAGGTTAAATCGCTTCCATGAAGCCAGCAAATACCTTTTACTCCATCAGGGCTCGATTTTGCGTATTGGACTAAAATTTCATCTGCAGTTGCTGAACCGATTCCAACAGTTGCTGCCCAGTTACCACCAACGATAACTCTTTGCTCACAACCAACCAATTCACGGTCGCAAAAACCTCTTTCCCAATCATCTCTCTTAACTGTTCTTTGAATAGAGACGGAAAGAACAGCTGATATCTTACCGGTCATATCAATCGGGAAGGAACGGATTTCGTCACCATTATCTCTTACTTGAGCCGGCTGAGGATTTCTATCCATCAGAATAGCAGGTGATTGCATATAATAATTTGTGTAGAAAGTCGAATCTCCTGACAACCTGGCATTATCAGCTTTGAAATTGCCTCTTGGTGGGAGAGGGTGATGCGATACTTCATCGCCATTAACGACGTCTGCATTGAATGATACCCATTTCAAAACGGATGGAATTGGCGAAGAATAATCATTAATATCCCGAACGACATGAAATTCCGTAACATCATCTTCAAATGAAACATCGTTTGGTATTCTTCTCATAACGAAGAATCTCGAGCTTGCAGTATCATCAAAGGGCCATTCGTCATCGTAACGAGGGAAGTCGAGATCATGATTGTATGTTTCGCCGATGATTCTTGCATGCATACGGCCAATATGATTTTCAAATGACGGATTTGGTATAAACAGGGGGAAGAAAACTTCCACATATCCATAAGGAGGAATACCATGTAAATTGCTTGGTCCCGGATAAGGATTTAATGTAGTAGCTAATGTATTGAAATTAGTTACATGTACATATCTTACTTTTACATTTGGAATACCCATACATAAATTATTAGTATCGGGGTCAGGCAAAGACAAGCAATTATGATTAACAGGAACCGAACGGTTATAAATTGTTTTTAATGTCGCCTGGTTTTCTATCATAAATCTTGCTCTGAATTCCACATCCTGTTCCTGGTAATTAATACCATTAGGACCTTGAATGTCATTTGTCAAATTCTGAATTAAAGCAACAGGTTGTAAAGCACCTAATTGTTTGTGTCCTGCAAGAAGTTCTTTATCAAGAACCTTATTAGCACTTAATTGTACCTGGAATAAATTGGTATAGGCAGGGTCAGTTTCAGGCAATTCCTGTCTTAACATGTATTTTATACCAATAACCCTCAATACATTCTTCCATTGCTTAAATTTTACGGCAACAGATGCCTCAGGGAAACCAATGTCTTCCTGTGTGTTGCGGTATTTATCGAAATAATAAGTTGTTTGTTCATATTCATTTGTCCATGGGTAATACGGATTACCGGTGCAAAGAGCCGGAACAGGAGCAGTCGGGTCTTTCGAATTGAAATTCGAATGTCTTGCAAAACCACGGACACCGCAAGTTGTGTTCCATCTGAATAAAAAGTCTGAACGCCATTCAATGTAAAATCCTGAACTTAAAATACCTTGAAATTTTTCGTAAGTAATGGTTATTGTACTGTCTTTACGTGTAAGACAGATTTGTGCATTTGCACCAAGATAGGCATCTGCACCATCAGTTGGTCTGTGATTAGGACTGACATAATAAGTACCGGATGGTGTAACTACAGCACCTTTAAGAACTGCATTAACGAAATAAATAGTCAAACTATCGCCTGATATTGATTTCTTGTAATAAACCTTACCCCAGTCTTCTGTTTTCTTAGATTCGGAATTATATTGGGATAAGTGCAAATCTCCGAAGAAAGGTGCAATTACAGGCAATTTTGTATTTAATAAATGCAGTGAACCGCCTCTTTGCAAAATTGTACCATTTGCAACAGGACTTGGTCCAGAGTGAGAATTGCCCCATTCATAAACAGCGATATTATATCCGAAATCATCATCATTCATGTCAAGTGTTCCATCTTCGCCATCGCATATTGTAATACTCCGTGAAGTTACTCTGTCGGGATAACCCGCAGGAGTTGCACCGCCGGGACCAACGAACCAGTCCATGCTCATATTGTCATAGCAATGCTGTCCACCGGATGGAGGAGTTCTTACACCAAATGAATTATAAAAATACCTTCTGTTAGTCAAAGCAACAATACCGTTTGATGAAACATAGAAACTATCATAACGGACACCGTTGAAATAGAAATCAAATCCGATAGGCATAGGACCGGCAAATGCATCATCTGTTGAATCTACATCATTAGGTTTACCGTCTATGTAATCGAACCAGGAACCGGAAATAGGGGTGCCGTTTTTGGTTTTCCAGCTTCTGAAAAAAGCATAACCACCTTCGTGAGGCCAGTAACTTGCCGGCTGCTGATGCGGACCTGATAAAACCCGTCTCCATAAATTACTTTCAAAATTTGTATCCAATATATTTGAAACAGGTCTCCATAAACGGTAATCATTGACAACAACATCTCTGTTATCAACGAAATAATATCCTGTTGATACGGTTGGATTAGTCTTTTGATAAGGATCAGCAGTCGGATTAAAGGGATAAGGATAGCTTGTTTTCCAGGGACCAAAAATAGGTTCTTCAAACAAGGTACTTTTCTTTTGAATCTCATCCTCTCCAGTTGGTTTGTTATCACTTGAATACGCAGGATAAGTCAGAAATGCACAGTAAATGAAAATAAAAATGAGCAGTATCAATAGTTTCTTCATAAGTTCACCTCAGAGGATAATACAAAAAATAATATTAGGATTGTGAACCATTTGTTAAAACGGAATTTTTTAAATATCATATTTCTGAAATTGATATTCATAATTTTAACCCAAAGATAATATAGTGACGCATCGTAATGCATCTATATTTTAATAAGATTTTATTATCTTTTATTAGGTTTTAATGGAAAGTAATTTTACCCACATTTGTGGTGTCACTCAAATCCTCCTGTAACAGAAATATATTTACTATTGGTTGATATTATAACCAGAAAATCTAAATATTTATCATCTAAATTAATTTATTTATTTTCAATCCTACCTCACAACTATCACTTTCCCGACTTCCTTTCTTCCATTTATATCAAGCTGATAGAAATATAATCCGCTTGACAGGAGATTGCCTTGCTCATCGCATCCGTTCCAGTCGAGTGAGTAATTACCGGGCAGGTGCATACCTTCAGCTATAGTCTTTATGATATTTCCGTGTATGTCAAAGATTGATAATCTTATTTTTGATTCATCCTGTATATTGAATTTGAATGTAGTGATATTGCTCATGGGATTCGGATAGCATTTGACAAGCGATACAGTGTTTGGAGTTTCATCGACACCAACCACTTTGTTAACATATAATGAGAAAGATGCCGCTACCTGTACTCCGTTGTTGACACACTCAAGATTCTTGAACCAGGCATAGTATTTCCACCAACGTCTGAATTTGTATTCGCAGTTTATATCCGAAACATTTTCCCGCGAAGCAATAACAGAGTAATCAGAATTTGAGTTACCAAGCCCGTAATTATATTCATCTGTAAGGTAAAAATTGGCTTTACCCCCAGATTTTTCATAGCTGGTATAACTGCCGTCAAAATCATTAAACAGGACTTTCCATTTTATATTCTGGTTTATTGCACTGTAATTCACTTTTAGCAAATACTCATCACTCGGAATATCGGGATATTGAACGACAGTAGGTTTTTTGACGGACCTGAAATTCGAAGGCCTGAGTATATATGAGTATTCACCACCAGCCTGTGGATTTTTAATTAGTTCGGCAACCTGATTTGATTGAGCCGGATAGTTACCCAGAGATGAATTCAACCTGGCATAATAATTTTGGCCCGCAACGACAGTAAAAGTTGCAATACCATTATTATCGGTAATAGCATAAGTGTCAATGAATAGACTTGTCTGGTCAAGAGTGCCTTGTACAGCAAGCAGAAAAGTGGCGCCATCAATAGGCTGGTCATGACTATCGCGTGCAAATAAATTAATAGTGCATGGCTTTTCGGAATAAGTATTTGTTACAGACTCTGCAACTCCATCGCTTCTGTGGGCAACTATTGAACCAAATTTCTTGCCCCAGCCTTTTTCGTAAACCAGATTGTCTTTATGAGAATTGTTCACCGGTTCCCATTGCCACCACTGCTCATCCCAAAATTCATTCCATACATGGTCTGAAGATATTGCCTCGATACCCCTTGTGGGAATGAGGCAGGAGCGAGCCGCCGCGGCTGTAATGTCTTCATGCTCGCCGCATCTGCCGAGATGAAGATTGTAGATTCTGACCGGCTGATGAGGCCTTTCGTTTCCCGAATTGAATTCCATTACGTCATTAATCCATTTTGTTACTGTTCTTACTGCCGAAGGCTCCGCATTTTTTTCATCCCATAGGACTTGACATTTTGAAGCTTCATCTTTCAGTATAGGGAAGTCATCTCCTGTTGTATCGGGTTTTGGCTCTGTATGTGAATAAAGATAATTCCTCCAAAAAACACCATAAGGAGGTACATCAATATTTGTTGTGTGGTCGTTATTATTTTCATAAAGTGTCGGATTGACATAAGATTCATATTCATCTGTGATTTTCGGGTGAACGATATACATATAATAAATTTCCTTGGGTACTTCAATCTGAACCCTGTTTGAGTCTTTATCAATCTTCCAGTATTTCACGGTTGAATAGTAGTTTTCATCGCTTGTTGAAGTCCCGTAATCAATTATATCAACATAAGCAAGGTCCGAATCATGTGAATAAACAAGCTGTGCATTCTCAAGAAAAAGTTCGGGTAAGCAATAATCAGATGAAAGAAATTCAGGAGTTGTATATGCAATAGTATAAGCAATCTCATCAATGAGCGGGTCTGTTGCATTATTAATCAGAGCCGCAAAAATGTTTTGTTTTTCGGCACTCAATTTTGAAAGAGTATATTCAAGCTGAAGACGAAGCCACTTTGGAGCTTTACTTACAGCATTTATTGCATCTGTAGTCAGGTTCAAAGGATGAATAAGCTCCAGCTTTCGCGTTCCTGTATTGAGAATAACTCCGAGATTACCCGCCGGGGGGACAATTGATTCAACATAGATAGAATCGAGCAAAATCCATTCGGTTTCGGCAAGGATTGTGGGTTTAGTGTCCTTAACCTGAAAGGATGTAATTGTACTTTTGACAAAAGGCGGAACATAAGGTTCTGCTTTACCAACAGGCACATACTTGATAGTATCGGGTTTCGAGGTAATACCGGTTTGGGAAAATAAACCATTAGATAAGAACAAAAGAGCCAGAACAGAAATAACAATCAACTTTTTCATAATGACAACCAGTAATTGATATGACAAATTTTAAATTATAATGTTATAAAAACCAAATTTATCATTTTTATTTCATCAATCAAAGGAATTTTCTTGATTGTTATTAAGATTCATGCCTGGAGTAACTCCTGAAATGGTCTAATGCTTTTAAACGAAATAATAGAAGGAATAATTGTATATAAACAAAAATTTGGCTGTAGGAGTTTAGACTAAAAAGAGGAATTTAAAATTTTCAATTTTTAATGAATTTTTAATAAATTAATTTGAAATTTTATATTTATTCCCGTAGGGGTAATTCATGAATAACCTCCTACAAACCAACGGTGCCAAAGAACATGCGGTGCAAAGATAAGGATGTGGGAGTGATATGTCAAGAAAACGGTTTTAAAAAAATTTGGAAAAATTTTTATTATATTATATTACAGTAATATAGTATTTAATATATTAATTTTTATATTTGTAA
>JAKAKE010000215.1 GCA_021824625.1 Bacteroidota bacterium
GTTGACACCTTCGATTCCGGTTTTTGACCAGGGCTTAGCGTCCTGCAGGGGACCGAGGAACATCTCGAAAATTCTTAATGAATCAGCACCAAATTCTTTCACAACGTCATCGGGATTGATAACGTTTCCGAGTGATTTCGACATCTTTCTTCCGTCCTCACCGATAATCAGTCCCTGGTGGAAAAGTTTTTTGAATGGTTCGATTGTTGAAACATAGCCAAAGTCAAACAAAACTTTATGCCAGAATCTTGCATAGAGAAGATGGAGTACTGCGTGCTCCGCACCTCCAACATATAAATCCACACCACCGGGCTGCATCCAGTATTTTTCTTTTTCCTTTCCACAGAATATATCATCATCATTTGGGTCAATGTATCTGAGATAATACCAGCAGGAACCCGCCCATTGGGGCATTGTGTTTGTTTCAAATCTTGCTTTCTTTCCTGTTTTCTTATCAATGAAATTTACCCATGATTCTACTTTAGCAAGCGGGGATTCTCCCGTGCCTGATGGTTTGAAATCGGGAACATCAGGGAGCTTTAGCGGTAGTTCATCAAGTTCAAGATTACGTTTTGTACCATCTTCAAAAAACATAATTGGAATAGGTTCTCCCCAGTATCTTTGCCTAGAAAAAAGCCAATCACGAAGCTTATACTGAATTTTTCTTCTTCCGATTTTTTTTGATTCGAGCCATTCGATTGTTTTATTAAAAGCTTCTTCAGTGGTTAAGCCGTTAATTGAGAATTCATTGTTTGAGGAATTAATTCCAACACCTTTTTCGACAAAAGCTGATGCAAGGATATCCCATTCAGAGCCATCTGCGGGCGAAACAACTTTAATAACAGGTAGTGCGAAAGTTTTTGCAAACTCATGGTCTCTGGTATCATGGCCGGGAACAGCCATGATTGCACCAGTCCCATAGTGAGATAAGACATAATCGGCAATCCAAATTGGGATCCCGTTATTTGTCGCAGGATTTATTGCATAAGCACCTGTGAAAACACCTGTCTTTTCTTTACTCAATTCTGTTCGTTCAAGGTCGCTTTTCATCGAGGCTGACTGAATGTAAGCTTCAACTTCCTGAATTTTATCTTTAGTTGTGATATTTTTAACCAACTCATGCTCAGGAGCAAGTACTATATAGGTTGCTCCGAAGACCGTATCAGGCCTTGTTGTAAAAACATTGAAGGATTCACCAAATTCTTTTAACCAAAATTGAATTTCAGCGCCTTCACTTCTGCCAATCCAATTCTTCTGCATTTCTTTTGTCGAGTGAGGCCAGTCAACGAGCTCGAGGTCATCGAGCAGTCTTTGTGCATAAGTTGTAATGCGAATCATCCATTGTTGCATAGGTTTTCGCTCAACGGTATAACCCTTTTCCCTCCATTCGTCACATTCTTCATTTGCAAGGACTGTCCCAAGATCTTCGCACCAATTCACCGGAATCATAGCTATGTATGCAAGCCTCCTGCTATCAACGTAATCATCTATTTCCTTTTGTGTTTTCAGTGCCGAAGGTATAGGAAGTTCATTTACATGTCTTGCTTTATTCAGTTCTTCATCAAACCATGAATTGTAAATTTGAAGGAACATCCATTGTGTCCATTTATAATATCCCGGGTCTGTCGTATGAACTTCCCTCGACCAGTCATAACCCAAGCCGAGCATGTCAAGTTGGTTCTTAAACACTTCAATATTAGAATTAGTCGCTTCTATCGGATGGATACCGGTCTGCATGGAATATCTTTCGGTAGGCAAGCCAAAAGCATCAAAACCCATGGGATGAAGTACGTTGTACCCTTTCATTCTTTTGTAACGTGCAATAATATCGGTTGCTGTGTAACCTTCGGGATGACCGATATGCAATCCCTGCCCGCTCGGATAGGGAAACATATCGAGAATATAATACTTGGGTTTGGAAAAATCATCTTCAATTTTATATGTATTATTCTCTTTCCAGTGTTTCTGCCACTTTTTTTCTATTTCAATAAATGGATAAGATGCCATTATTATTAATAATAACTTGAAATTTATACAAACTACAAATTTACGAAAAGGATACGAAACTTAGGTTTGTCTATTTCTCAAGTTATAATCTCACATTACACTATCACATAACTTCTGAAACATATTAAGTTCAACTCTTATGGAGTGGATCCTTGTTGTGATAATGTCTTAGTTACAGATGTTTAACTCCTACGGAGTTACTCCCGTTTTTAAAATACAATCCCAGAGGGATTGAACGTTTGTAATAAAACACAACTAAAATTAACGACAACTCCAAAGGGATTGAACCTTTATAAAAAATATAGCTGAAATAAGCGACAATCCCATTGGTATTGGGCTTTATATAACAAGGAAAGTAATAACTGCGTAACATAAGTTATAATATTTGATTCCGATAATTGTAAGAATTATTTTTTTTATTATATTTAGGTATTATTGATTCTGCTATTCACAAAGAGATGGGTGTTAAATGAAAAAATTCATGTACTTCTTGACGATGTTGTCATTTTTGCTGATAACTCTTGCATCATGCGGTAAAAATGAAAGTAAGGATGTTAAACCGGTGATGACCCCACTGGATTATAATGATGCGATTATTAGCGAACAATCAAAAATTATTAACGCGATGCTTGACTTGTCAAAAGCATTTGAAAAAGCAGATGAAACAAATATGGAAGATAATCTTGAATTGTTAACCAAGCAAGCCAAATCATCAATAGAAGCGTTAGAAAAGATGGAACCTTTTGAAGGAAATAATACTTTAAGAGCAAGTGCTATTGCATTATTTGAATTTTACAAATCCCTTTCTGAAAATGAATTTGATGAGATTGCCGATATCCTTAAAAAGAAATCAGAGATAACCGGAGAGGATTCAAACAGAATGGATGAGTTGAATAGAAGTATTGTAGAAAGAGAAACTGTACTTGATAAAAATTTATCGGAAGCTCAACATGCTTTTGCTGCTAAATACGGTTTCGGAATTGAAAAAAATAAACTTCAGAATAAGATTGATAGTTTAAGCAAATAAATCGGATAAAAATTATTAATTTTGGAGCGGGGATTTGAAAATAAATATTTTCATTCTTCGCTTTCTTTTTATTGATTTGTATAATTTTGGTAATATTTATGAAAAATTTAATAAAAATTTTAACTGTAACTTGTTTATTGATATTGATTTTCTCAATACAATCATGTAATGATAAGAAAAGTCAGAAGAAGGACTATCCACAGGTTACTAAACTGACCCCAGTTGAATATAATGATTCAATTATAGGATTCCAGGAGAAAGTTATTAAAAAAGTGCTTGACTTTTCCCAGAATTTTCAGATGCTCGACACAGTCCAAAGGGATGCGAAACTTAATGATATTATTTCCGAGATTGATAATTCATTATCTTTATTAAATCAAATTCAGCCCTTTTATGGAAATTCAAAACTCAAGGAAGCCGCAATTAAATGGCTCAATTTTTATAAATCTTCTTTTGATAATGAGTATAGAGAAATTATCAAAATATCCAAGAAACCTGAAGCAGAAATAACCGGGAACGATATCATTCGAATGAGTGATTTGGCGAAAACCGTTGCAGACAGTGAACTCAAGGTTCATAAGGATTTCGAAACTGTTCAACAGGAGTTTTACAAACAATTTAATATACAGGGCAGGCAGAACGAACTTAACAGTGAAATTGAAAAAGATAGTAAAGATAATAATAAAACAAAATAGATTCTTTGTTTATTTTTGGAATAATATTTGTGCATGATAGATTAGGCATTGTGATTTTGCCTGATGTTTGCAAAAGTAATAAGAGCAAATACTTTTCTGTCATGAAAAAGTGAATTAAAATTAAAATATTATTATTTATTGTTGGGGTAATATGAAAAAGCTTTCTATTATTTTATGTTTAATAGTATTCAGCAGTTCTGCATTTTCAGCAGGACAGAAATTCAGGTCAGGAGTGTTTCTTCATTATACGGTTGGCGAAAGAATATGGGGACCAAACGGAAGCAGTACAAGCATTCCCAACGAAATCAATCTCTATAATAACTCACACGGCTTTACAGGAACTGATACTTTTAAGCTGACTGAGGAAATTTTTCCCGCAGACGAACAGAACAATGAATGGTACCGTTGGAGGGAAATATTTGAAAACACAAGGTCAACAGCCGACATCAGGCCTTATATTAATGCAAATAAGATAATAATGATAAAAACAAATTATATATCATCTGAAATGTCTTCTTGGGGAAGCCCTGAAGATACAGTTGACCCGACAATCAAGTCGGTTCATAATTACAAATGGCACTGGCGGAAAATAATTGAAAAAATGAGAGTGAACAACGATAAATTTTTTATCATCTGGACAAATGCTCCGCTTGCAAGCAGTACAAATGAGCAGGCACTTTTAGCACATTATTTTTGTAAATGGGCAAAGGATACATTAGCAGCCGGGAAAGACCCAATATTCGGCAAGTTTCCTATAAATGTCTTTGTATTTGATTATTTCCATAAGTTAACAGACGCAGCCTCGAATTGGAAATTAAAATCAATTTATTCTGCTGTTGATAATGTCAACTATCCTAACGCTGCCGCAACAGCACTTGTTGCACCTGCTTTGGTTCAGGAGAGTTTTAATGCTGTACTTATATTTGAAAATTATTTTAATCCCGATATGATTTCGGTTCCTATTCTCGTATCACCCGTTGATACAGCTGCCAATGTATCAAGAAATGTAACATTAAGATGGAGAAAGATACAATATGCAACAAGGTATTCGATGCAGATAGCTTTGGACACAGGTTTTACAAGTATAATCGAGTCCGATAATAGTGTTCCCGATACTTTCTATACTGCCCGGAATTTATATTATAATATGAAGTATTATTGGAGAGTTAAATGCTATAATTATGGTGGTGCAACCAATTGGTCAACAAGAAGAAGTTTTAAAACAATTATTGCCCCTCCGGGAATACCGGGACTAATTCAACCAAGCAACGAGCAAACAAATGCACCTGTCAATCTTTATTTCTCTTGGTCACAATCAGCACCATCTGCCGATAAATACCGATTCCAGATTGCAAGAAATTCAAACTTCTCAAACATGGTTTTGGATAGTCAGAATATAACAGTAACTTCCATTCTTGTTTTAAATAAACTTGATTCGACAACCACTTATTATTGGCGTGTGAAAGGAATAAATATAGGAGGTGAAAGCTTATGGTCTGAAGTCCGGAGTTTTACAACAATTTCGGCTATTCCTTCAAATATAACCTTGTTACAGCCACAGGATTTTACAAATAACGTGGTATTAAATCCGAACTTTAGATGGAATAGTTCGGCAAGGGCAGCAAGGTATATATACCAATTAGCGACTGATAATTCATTTAATAATCTTGTAAACAACGACAGTGCTGTTACAGATACAACCCATACAATCACACCTGATTTATTAAATGACATGACATATTATTGGAGGGTGAGGGCAGTCAATAGTACCGGAAGCAGTTTGTGGTCGAAGGTGTGGGAATTCCATACCATTAAAGCCGCACCTGATGCACCCGGGTTTGTATATCCTTTGGATGGTGAAATAAATATACCTGTAAAACCAAAATTCGTATGGAACGTATCAACCAGGGCAGAAAGATATTCTTTCCAGGTGTCATACAGTGCATCATTCACCAATAATATATATGATAATGTAATCATACAAGACACATTCTATATTGGTGATATGGAACTTCAGAGGAATCAGGTTTATTGGTGGCGGTTGAAGGCAATAAACTATGCCGGAGAAAGCGATTGGACATCAAGTGCAAGCTTTACAACATTAGTGATGCCCCCGGCAACTACACTATTGTTTTCACCCGGTAAAGGAGATACAGCAGTTCCCGCTTATACGACATTTGTTTGGGATGCTACTCCGGGAGCCGAATCCTACATTCTGCAGATATCTAAAGATTATAGATTTCTTGTTATGATTCTTAATAAAACAGGGATTACCGACACAACATTAACTTTGATAAATCCACTTGATAATTCAATGGAGTATTTCTGGAGGGTTAAAGCAGTAAATGCTGGCGGAGAAGGTTCATGGTCAACCTATTCGAATTTCTTTACCGAAGAATTTACAGCAGTCGAAGATGAAACAGCAGGCAGTATTATTTCAGTGTTACCTAATCCTTTTAGTAATTCATTTACGTTGAAATTCAATTTAACAGAACCCGGCATTGTTACAGGTTATTTGTATAGTTTGAACGGCAGGGAAATCTGCACTTTAGTTAATAAGTGGTTTGATGTGGGTGAAAACAATATAAATATTAACACAAGTTCGCTTGACGGAATTTCAGAAAATGGAATTTTAATTTGTAAATTTCGAATTGGCGATAAAACTAAAACAATTAAATTAGTCAGGCATCAATAAAATATTTGAAATAAAATGTTAGTATTTTTGAGCGGAGTGATATGTTATTCCGCTCATTTTTTATTGATAGAGATATTTTTAATTTTTACTTTTTTTGAAATGGCAGAGAAAAATATTTTTAAATTTTTAATAATCGTTCTATTTTTTTTTGGAAATTCATTTCATTCTTTTTCAAAACAAAGAATAAATGAAATATACCTTGAAAAAAAAGAGGTGTTTGATTCAACCCAGAGCGACTGGTTCTTTGCGGCACCATTAGCCAATTCACTACACATTTTGACTAAGGATTATATTATCGAGGATGAACTTCTGTTCGATAAGGATGATGAACTGGATTTTGATGTTCTTAATGAAACTGAGAGAAACCTGCGGCATTTGAAACTATTCACGAGCGTTAAAATTGAAATTGATTCTGTTAATGAATACTTAACTAATGTTTACATTACAACCCGGGATATCTGGTCAACAACGCCTAGTATTTTATTCGGTACCGGCGGCAACCAGACAAACTGGGGAGGTAAAATCGAGGAGCATAATTTTTTAGGAATTGGAACAAGCATATTGCTCGAGGCACTTCACCGATCCGAAAATAATATTGGATGGCAGGGTAGAGTTGAGGTTTTTCAAAGAAGATTGTTCCGAACCGAATTCAGTCTTTTAGGAAGTCTCTTAGCCCATAAATATAGAACCGAACAGGATTTGTCATTTTATAAACCTTTCAGAACCTTAGCTACCGAGTGGTCTTATGGTTTTATCGGGAAAAACCATTTTGGCAATGATTTTAAATATGATTCTAATCAATATGAGCTGATGCAGTTTCATGAAAGAAATGTAATCGCATGGCTTTCACGTTCATGGAGAAGAAAAGACCGGGTGTTTGCTACTGCTGCAATCGAACTTAATGATGTTAACAGAGGACAGCCTGAATTCCGCAGGGCTTATGATAATACAGGAAGAATATACCTTGCTTTTTCATCCGTATCTGAAAATTATATTAAAACAAATAATTTGAATCAATGGCAGGATGAAGACCTGCCAATCGGTGGCTGGGGAACAGCTATTCTCGGAAGAACTTTTGCTTATAAACCCGGAGGTGAAGGTTTGTATTACGTGGGAGGACAAGGTGAGAAATCTTATTTATGGAATGATTTATATTTAT
>JAKAKE010000016.1 GCA_021824625.1 Bacteroidota bacterium
GGCCAAACCGGTTATGAACTATACAGACTTTATCTGCCTAACGGCACTACATCTTTAGTATATGATATTAATCCAAATTCCGATTCATATCCGATGGACCTGACAGTTATGAATAATGTGCTTTATTTTAGTGCTACCGATGGAACAAATGGAAGAGAGTTATGGAAGTATGATGGTACCAATATTCCGGTAAATGTAATAGATTTAAACGGAACTGGAGATGGAATAAATCCTACTATGTTCAGACATGTTTTTTATTCTGACAAGCATTTTCCTTTCCAGACAATAAACGGTATTTTATTTTTTGAAGGAACTACTGCTAATGAGGGCAGAGAGCTTTGGAAATATGATGGTGTTACCGCTTCATTGGTTGCTGATATAAACAGCGGCACTTCTAATTGTGATTATGGTTTTCCCCTTGTTTATAATAATAAATTATATTTTCATGCAAATGACGGAATTTATGGCAGGGAACTTTGGGTGTATGACCCATACCAGCCCATCAATGCACCTATGGATGTCGAAACCATGCAAGCCGAAGATTATAAAATTGATTTTTATCCGAATCCCGCAAGCGAGTCTCTGACTATCAGCGGTGAATTTAAGAATAATGTCAATCTTAATATCAAAATATTCGACCTGCTCGGCAACGAAATGATTAATACCGAAAAATCATCTGTCAGCAGGATTTCAGAGCAGCTCGATATTTCCGCTTTTCCTTCAGGAATGTACATAATCAACTTCAGATTCAATGGGCAATCAGTCCAGCAGAAATTCATTAAGAAATAGTCTTTTCGCAATCAAGATTGAAAGAGGTGCATTAATAAAATGTGCCTCTTTTTTTTATGTTGAATAGCTACTATCTTTAGATAGTGGAGGTGTTTTGTAGGGACACAAGATTTTGTGTCCCTACAGAATTATTATTGGATAAATCCCGAATTTTGTGAGTAACCATCCCACGACTTAAAAGTCGTGGCTATTCATTAAATATAATATCCTGCCGCATAAAACCAATCCCATTGTGATTGAACATTAGTAAAACTAAACAAAAACCTGTGATTGCATACACTATTTAAATGGACATAACGTTACTTATAATGTCGTGATTGTTTATTTTTTTACTAAACCGGTAAATCAAATTAGGAGAAATTTATGCTCAATATAAAACAAATGAAAGTCGTTGATGAAAACAACGAACAAATAGCAGTTCAAATTCCTGTTAATGATTTTGCCAGGCTCGAAGAAGTAATCGAAAACTATGGCTTAGCAAAGCTCATGGATGATGTCCGGAATGATGAAGTGTTAAACTTTCACGAGGCAGAAACTTTTTATCATAATTTGAAAAATGAATCCGTTTGAGCTATTCTATACAAAAACATTTCTTAAAG
The DNA here is from genome assembly GCA_021824625.1 of Bacteroidota bacterium. GTDB lineage: Bacteria > Bacteroidota > Ignavibacteria > Kapaibacteriales > UBA2268 > XYC2-FULL-35-21. Next base: position 1,389 of record JAKAKE010000016.1, read on the forward strand.
AACTTTTTTTCTTCACCGGAATTTATAAAGAAGAGAGCAGAAAAAATTGTCTTTCATGATTTGAAAATCACAAATCCATATAAGTTAGGTATTATTGAAAAATTAAAAGGTTACGATGACAAATATAAAATCAGAATCGGTGAATACAGAATAGGACTCACAATTAATAATAAAAACAATTTAATAACCTTGCAAAGATTTGCACACCGAAAAGACATATACAAAATTTTTCCATAATATATTAAAAGAAACAATAACTAATGTTCAACTCCTCTGGAGTTGTTTTATTATTGCGTATTTGATTTGGTTACAAACGTTCAACTTCTACGAAGTTGTATAATTGTTCTGTGTCAGCATTGTTACAAACGTTCAACTTCTATGAAGTTGTATAATTGTTCTGTGTCAGCATTGTTACAAACATTCAACTTCTACGAAGTTGTATAATTGTTCTGTGTCAGCATTGTTACAAACATTCAACTTCTATGAAGTTGTATGTTGTTATATGAATTAATATAAATTAACCACAGCAATCACGTAGTGATTGAATGTCTGTAACACTAAAAATTGAATAGTTAGAAAAAGGAGAAAATTAATTAAATTTATATGGCATTAATTATGAAAATACAAAATGGAAAATAAAGGTGAAATAATAATTTATCAGACTGAGGATAATGAAACACAAATCGAGGTTCGTCTTCAGCAAGAAACAGTTTGGTTAAATCAGTACCAGATGTCTGAATTATTTCAGACAGATAGGACATCTATTGTACGACATTTAAAAAATGTTTATGAAACCGGTGAGCTAAGCAAAAGGTCAACTTGTGCAAAAATTGCACAAGTTCAAATCGAAGGAAATAGAACAATAAAAAGAAATATATTATATTATAATTTAGATGTTATAATTTCGGTGGGTTATAGAATTAATTCAATTAGAGGTACACAATTCCGAATTTGGGCAAATAAAGTTCTGAAAGATTATCTTCTGAATGGCTATGCCTTAAATAAAAAGCTTTTACAAAACCAAAATGAAAAACTGGAGCAATTGAATGAAACTATTAAACTGATTTCTTCAATTTCTTCTTTAGAATATCTCAGTGCCGAAAACAAAGATTCATTCCTGCTTCTTCTGGAAAGATATTCAAAAGCTCTTAATATTCTGGATGATTATGATTATAATAGATTCAGTGAAATTCAGGGAAATGCAGATACAGTATATATTCTTAAATATAACGAAATAAGAAAAATTATTGATAAAATGAAGTCAACAATTGAACATTCAAAATATTTTGGTAAGGAAAAGGACGAATCACTGAAAAGCTCAATATCTGCAATTTATCAAACATTCGATGGGAAAGATTTATATCCATCCATAATTGAAAAGGCAGTTAATCTACTGTATTTCATTGTCAAAAACCATTCCTTTGTTGATGGCAATAAAAGAATAGCTGCATCAGTATTTTTATATTTTCTTGCTCAAAATAAAATACTCGCTCAAATCAATTTAGATAATGATTTATTAGTTGCTGTTACGTTGATGATAGCAAATAGCAAACCATCGGACAAAGATTTGATTGTGAATATTGTATCGGTTCTATTACAAGAAAAGTAATGAATTTTTAAATATAATTATTATATTGCCTCCATAAAATCTCCCTTCCTTTGAGGAAGGGATGGGATAGGTGTAAAATTCAATTAAGATTCACGAATTGTGGTTGTATTTTAACTGATATTTTGAGGTAGCGACTTATGAAAAAAAATATATTTTTTATTGTCATTTTACTTTTCACTATTCACTGTTCACTATTCACTGCCTCCGCCCAGTCCTGGCAGGAGCTTAGGGATTCTACAAAAGCATACCAGGAAAAGCAGGATTACCAAACTGCTATCGTGTGGGCTGAAAAAGCTCTGGCTCAGGCAGAGAAGGAATTCGGGAAAGATACAAATTATGTATCGAGTCTTGGCGACGTTGCTGAATTATTCTATAATAATGGTAATTTTGATTCCGCTGTTTATTACCAGGAAATTCAGCTTAAATTTTGCAGAAATCTCTTCAAAGACGACCAACCTTATTTAGCTATAAGCATCAACAACATGGCTTCGTTTTACCAAGCACTAGGTAATTACAAGGAAGCCGAGCCTCTTTATAAAGAAGCCCTTGAGATGAATAGGAGACTATTTAAAGGTGACCATCCCGATTTAGCTTTGAGCATAGATAATATGGGTTATTACTATCAAGCCACAGGAGATTATAAGAAAGCAGAACCGCTTTTTATTGAAGCTCTCGAGATGTATAGAAGGTTATTCAAGAGCGACCATCTTGATTTAGCTTTGAGTATAAACAACATTGCTTGTTTTTATGAAAGTCAGGGTAATTACAAGGAAGCTGAACCTCTCCATTTGGAAGCACTTGAGATGTTAAGAAGACTATTCAAAGATGACAATCCCTATTTAGCGTCATGTATAAATAATATGGCTATGTTTTACAAGATTCTGCGTAAATACTCCGAAGCTGAGCCACTATTGAAGGAATCTCTCGAGATGTTCAGGAGGTTAAACAAAGGTGATAATTCGGATTTAGCCATTATTATAGACAACATGGCTCTGTTTTACAATGAACAAGGTAATTACAAGGAATCTGAGTCTCTTTATAAGGAAGCCCTTGAGATGAATAGACGACTTTTCAAAGACGACCATCCCGCTTTAGCAAAATGCATAAACAACATAGCTCTGTTTTACTTTGAACGGGGTAATTTCAAGGAAGCCGAGCCTCTTTTAAAGGAAACTCTTGAGATGCATAGGAGGTTATTCAATAGCGACCATCCTGAATTAGCTAATAGCATAAATAACATGGCTATGTTTTACAATGAACGGGGTTATTTCAAGGAAGCTGAACCACTTTTAAAGGAAGCTCTTGAGATGCATAGGAGGATATTCAAAGTCGACCATCCCGGTTTAGCAACAAGTATAAACAACATGGCTTTGTTTTACAATGCACGAGGCAATTATAATGAAGCCGAGCCTTTTTTTAAGGAAGTTCTTGAGATGAATAGAAGGCTATTCAAAGGCGAGCATCCTGCTATAGCTTTGAGCATAAACAACCTGGCTTATTTTTACTATTGCCAGGATAATTACAAGAAAGCTGAGCCACTTTGGAAAGAAGCCCTTGATATGTATAGAAGAATATACAAAAGTGATAATCCTGCTTTAGCATGGGTAATAAACAATAATGCATCGTTATGCGAAACTCTTGGTAATTATGAGGAAGCCGAGCTTCTTCATAAGGAGGCTCTTGGGATGAGAAGAAAACTATTCAAAAGTGACCATCCGGATTTAGCAAATAGCATAAACAACATGGCAGTGTTCTTTAGAAATCAGAATAGATTTATTGAAGCTGAACCTTTGTTTGATGAATTATATGACATAACAATGAAAAATGTCAGGGATTATTTTCTATACGTGAACGAACAACAAAAAGTAGATTATTGGAATACTCTTGAATATAGAATTTCAAATTATCTTGGATTTGGTGCTGATTATTGCAAAACAAAACCTGAAATAGTTGAAAAAATGGTGGATGTAACACTTGCTACAAAGGGTATAGTTTTGAACTCAACACAAAAAGCATTAAATAGTATTAGACATGATAATGATAAATTTGTTACCTGGCAAGATACACGCCAGCTATGGCTCCAGCTTGTCCAGAATTCCGACAAAGCAAAAAAGATGGGATATGATGTTGACTCGGTAGAAAGAGCCGCCGCTGAATTAGAGAAGGAAATCTCCAGCCAGTCGCTTGAATTCAAGAAGGCATTTGATACATCACTTGTCAGGTGGAAGGATGTGCAGAACAAGATTGGTACAAGTGAAGCAGCAATTGAAATAATCAGAAACCAGAGAATAAAGGATACCGTAAATTATCTTGTCTTAATAACAAAGAAAGACAGCAAAATACCCGAACTTGTTGTTCTGGAAAACGGGATTGAACTTGAAAGCAAATATATAAAACGTTACAAGGAACTAATTGAGATTCAGGGCAGAGGTGTAAAGCTGAGGGATGTCGAATTGGATGAATTAAAGGAACTCTACGGGCAATTCTGGAAACCGATTCAGGAAAAACTTGGAGGAATAAGCACAGCATATCTTTCTATGGATGGGGTATATAACCAGTTCAATCCGAATACACTGTTAAATCCTGAGACAAATAAATATGTTTTAGAAGAAATTGATTTAAGATTCCTGACATCAACAAGGGATTTGGTTAAGGATGCAAAATATGCGCCGCAGCCAAAGCCACAGCTCACAAGTAATGCTGTATTGTTCGGCGCACCCGAATTTGAACTGAAAAAAGAAGTCATTCCAAGAAAAACTCTTAAAGAAGATATTGGTGCAACTCGTAATTATTATCTCGGAGGATTGCTTGATGAAATAGCAAAAAGAGGAATAACTCCACTACCCGGAACAAGAATAGAGGTAAAGAAAATATCAAATAGTTTTGAGCAGAAAAACATTAAAGCAGAGGATTTCTTAGGTGACCAGGCATTAGAAGAGAATGTTAAGTCTGCTAAGAATCCGAGAATACTTCACATTGCAACTCATGGAGTTTTTCTGAAAGATGTCGAGTATATGACAATGGACTTTGAGAGTGACATGAAGAAGCACATAGAGAATCCCTTACTTCGTTCAATGCTTTTATTTTCAGGTGCAGAGAATACAATCAAAGGTGAGACAAGCGATGACTTCACAAAAGATGATGGAATACTAACAGCATTCGAAGTGATGAACCTCGACCTCGACGAGACGGAACTTGTGGTGCTGTCAGCATGTAAGACCGGTTTAGGAGAAATCAAGAACGGTGATGGTGTTTACGGCTTGCAGAGAGCATTCAAGGTTGCAGGAGCGAAGTCAATCGTGATGAGTCTTTGGTCAGTCAATGACGAGACAACACAAATGCTGATGACAAAGTTTTATAAGAACTGGCTTGGAGGGATGTCAAAGAGAGCAGCATTCCGCAAGGCACAATTAAATGTAAAAGCAAAACAACCGGATTTTTATCATTGGGGTGCTTTTGTGATGGTAGGAGAGTGAAAATCAATTACCAATTGTTGTCATAAAATTTTAAAAAACTAAATTTCATACAGACAAATACTGACAAATGAAATTGAAGGAAACTGATTCTTATGGAATGATGAAATTAATAAGAAAATTATATGTGGTTGAAAAAACAGAAAGTTGAATCAATGATAAATTCCATGAAGATTAGTATATTTAAATAGTTTACTAATTTCAGGGTGTAGTGAGAGAACTCTCGAGCAGGTTCGACTCCATTTTCAGAGACCACCCCGATTTACTTCTTTTCAATCTTCTAACTTTGTCCATGAATTTCTTTGAATGACTGATTCTGCATTTAATTCACTCTGATAACGAAAAATGTTTAATTCCATAAATGAATTTTTTGTAAGTTTCGCTTTTTTATGTTAAATTCAAAATGAGGCGACAAGTTAAAAATCCATGAAGTCACTTCAAACAAATTCAGTACAGTAAGACTTGATATCATTATAAATTAAAATAAATTTTGGTTTAAACATTTTAAGGAAGTCTTTATGAATTTAGGGGAACAAAAATATCCGCACATTTTCAGTCCGGGAAAAATTGGGAAAATGGAAGTTAAAAACAGGGTGAAGTATGCTTCTACGGAAACAAATTTTAATCTGAGAGACGGTTTTGTTACGGATGTCGAAGTGGCTTACATGGAGGCACAGGCAAAGAGCGGTGCAGGAATTGTTACGACTCAGGGAGCTTACACAGACCCGGCTGGTGAAGGTAAAGGATATGTTGGAATGATGGGAATCTGGGATGATAAATATATACCCGGATTAAAAAGAATTGCAGATGTAATCAGGAAACACGGAGCAAAGAGCATGTGCCAGCTTATGCACTGCGGGCGTGTCGGAGGTGTGGAACTGGATTATACAGTCGGACCTTCAGTCGTTAAGCAGGCTATTCCAAGATTTCGTGAACCGGTGGAAATGTCGAAAGAAAAAATTCAATTAACAATAAAGGAACATATTGCAGGAGCAAGGCGTATCGTTGAAGCAGGATTTGATTCAATCGAAATATCAGGTATA
>JAKAKE010000214.1 GCA_021824625.1 Bacteroidota bacterium
CAAGCCAGCGAACATCTTCCATTATTGAATCAACATATTCAGTCTCTTCCTTCGAGGGATTTGTATCATCAAACCGTAAATTACATAAACCATTGTATTCATTTGCCAGCCCGAAGTTAAGGCATATTGATTTTGCATGGCCTATATGCAGATAGCCGTTTGGTTCAGGGGGAAAGCGGGTATTAACACGTCCGCCCCATTTATTTGTCAGAAGGTCGTCATCAATTATTTTCTTTATAAAATTCGATGGTAAATTTGATTCATTATTATCAGGCATACTGTTCCCTAAATATTAAGTTTTATAGAATTAGAATAAAAATCGAATATGAAATTATGAAACAATTATTATTTCAGGATATTTCAATTATTTTTACTTGATTGTAAATAATAATAATTATAAATTGCAATTCAAATATAACTTCTTATTTTAAGGAAAAAATATGAAAAATATTTTCATCTCAATAGTTTGCATTTTTGCATTAATTCAGTCACATGCACAAAAATCTCCAAGAGATACCCTGGAAATTGTCTGGGAAGCGGAATCATATTCAATAAATAAAATTTCTTTCTCACCTGACTCAAAATACATAGCAACAGGTGATAATGGCTCATTTGTTAAAATATGGAATGTTGACAGTGCAAAGCAAGTTAATGTGTTAACTGAAAGAGATATGCCTGTATTTTCACATAATAATCAATATCTTGCTTGTATCAAAGTTCTTGAAAATGATATATACATATATCATTTTCCATCATTAGAATTATATAAAAAAATTCCAACAATGAAAGGGTTTGGTGGACATATATGTGATATTGTTCAGATGCAATTTTCACCTAATGACAGTTCAATAACAACAGCCCAACAGGACAGCGGATTATTTATTTGGGATATTGAAACCGGGCAAAGAATAAAAAACATTAAAGACTTTCCTTTTGTACCTGACCCCAAATTTGGCGGAGTACCCACTGTTAGAGGATTTGACTATACTCCTGATGGAAGCAAAATAATATTTTTCGGACAGAGATGCTTTTTATATGATTTGCAAAATGATACAATAATTAAAGAATTTGGAGGATTAAATCCTTTAGTATCTCCTGATGGAACAAAATTACTTACAATGGCATGGATGAAACAAAATGATTTTAATTACTTAATGTATTTTGATATTAATACAGGTAATTTAATCAAAAGAATTGATACAACCAATCCAACTGATTTTGCATTTTCTTATGATGGTAATTACATAATCTCTATGGGAGATGGACGATTTATCAGTTTTACAAAAGACGATGATAGTTCCAAACAAATTGAATATCAATTTTATCCTGCCAGAGGATGTGTATACTTAACAGTATCACCGGATGGTAAATATATAGCAACAAGTGCTGCTTATACTTTATTATTATTTAATTATCCATTTTATCAAACATCAGTTCCTGATGAAACACCGCAGGATAATAAAAGTTCAATAATAAAATATTATCCAAATCCTTCTGATAACTTGTTAAATATAATATTCACAACAAAAAAAGCCTGCATTGTAAAATTGTCATTATTAAATGAACTTGGAATAATTATTCAGGAATTGGTCAACTATTATCATGATTTTGGTGAATATGAGGAGATATTTGATTTATCAACTTTATCAAATGGAATATATTTACTTAAGCTTGAGCAAGAAGTTAACATAGATATAAAAAAAATTATTATAGTTAAGTAAATTCGTCATCATATCTGATTTTTCAATGATGCTGTTGAGCCTGCATATATTGTAAACCGGGATGTCTCATTGGAATTTTTATTTGAATCATTATTTTTATATGATTCCATTAGTTTGTCTTTAGAAACAATATCGGAGTTAGTATTTTTTGCATTCTTTTTCATTGCTTCCGCTCTGGCACCTGCGGCAATAGATTGAGCAAGTGCTGCAACGCTTCTGTCCTGTGCTGACGGGTCTGCGGGAGCAAGTGCGGCGGCTCTCACCCGGTTCATCTTCTGAATTGTTGCTTCGGGATTATCTTTTACCGGTGAAATATCAATTTGAACCTCACCTCCTGTTGCATAAATTTTTCCGTCAGGGCCTGTTGTATATGTGAATTTACCTCCACCCCTGACAAGACTTCCGCCAACTGCTTTATGTGCCTGTTCGTGTGCTCTGACCATCTTGTCTGCTTTTTGCAAAACCTCGACTGCTTTTTTCTCTTCGGGAGTGAGTTCCTTGTTTTGTCCTGATGCATTATTAGATATATTTCCGAATTTATTGTTTTGTCCGGTTGGTTCACTTAATGCAGTTTTTTTGCCAAAGGAATTATATGTTTCATTCGATTTATCATAATTGCTGAATTTATTTAACGGGGTGTATTTATCTTGAGGTAATTTATTGTTTGGTTTAGCATCAACAGGAGCAATTTTTTGCACATCATTATTATCATAAATAGCTCCCGGTTTCGATTCATAGATTGAACCGGTATATCCCGATTGCGATATTGGCGAAACCGACAGTGGCATTTTTAAAGCAAAACTATTTAATTAAATTAATAATATTAATCAAATATCAGTCCAAATATAAAAGATATATCTGAAATAATGAAACAGTAAAAATACTTAATTTTTAAAAGTGTAATTACTTTTCTTTATTATTTACTAAAGCACGTGTGAAGGTTGACTGGAGACGGTGGATGAGTGAACGGGAAAATCGGTCGAGATTTGAAAAGGCACGGTCGGACATCAGTTCTTTATATTCCTTCATCAGCTCCTGCCTTACAAGTTCAAACTTTTCTGCGTAAGGCTCTAATAAATTATTATTCTGCATTTCTGTCCATGCCTGAAACAATAACACTTCACCCTCTATAATATTTTCTGCAATCGGGATATCCTCAATCTGATTCTGAATCTGGTTTGCGAGATATTCCTGGAGTCTGCCAATATCCCAGTAATTAATTTCATCAATAATTGAAGAAGTATCAACATCCCGAGGTACAGCCATATCTACTATCAGTTTTGGTAAACGTTTTTTCAGAACTAACCTGTCAAACATATCATTGTTGATGATGAATCCGGGCGCTCCGGTGCTTGTGAATACGGCTTTTGAATCAGATAATACTTTATCAAGTTTTTCGAGGCTGTAAGCTTTACCCCCGTATTGCTCAGCCATTATTTCTGCTTTGTAGAGTGTCCTGTTAACAAAAAGGAAATTCGAAAAACCGGTTTCTTTCAATTCACCGGAGAGTATCTTAGTATTTTCATTCACACCAATAACAGCAATTGTATCACTTATTTTCAGATTATCAATTAATATTTTTGATGCAACACCACTGACGGACTGCTTACCTGAACCAATTGATGTAGAATTTCTAACATTTTTTCCGGCACGGAATGCGGCATGAAATAATTTATGTAAAACTTTATCGCAAGTTTTTGCTTCGCATGCAATACTGTAAGCTTCTTTGATTTGACCCTGAACCTGATACTCCCCGAGAACGAGAGATTCTAAACCACATATAACGCGAAAGAGATGGCTTGTTACTTCAGGAAGCGAATAAGTATAAAAATGTTTATCAATATTAGAAGTATTAATATTATTACTTAAATAATATTTCTCAACTAAATCGAAAGGATTTTTTCCATCATCAAGAACAAGGTAAAATTCAAGCCTGTTGCATGTCGTAACAATTAGAACACCCTGAACGCCATCATAATCGAAAATTGTTTTCAGTGCCGCAGGCAGTTCCTTGCGGCTAAGCTGGTATTTCTCCCTCTCAGCCACCGAAGCCGTCTTGTGGCTTATTCCTACAACATACAAAAATGATTCTTTTTGTTCCATTTAATTTATTTTAATTTTTCATATCTGCGAATTTATAATAATAATTTATTCCTCATCATCCAATACTGTTTTCGCAAACTGCAAACCGCCGCCTAAATACATTACATCTGTAAAACCTTCATTTACAAATGTCCGAGCCGCCTCATAAGAGCGTGGCCCTTTCTGACAGATAATAAGCAATGATTTATTTTTTTCAAATTCGGCCAACTTTTCACGGTATTCCATTATCGGAAATTCTTTTGCTTCTTTCCCAAGTTCATCACTACCGATTTCGACAGGCTCTCTTATGTCAAGAATATTTCCTTCATATTGCTCATGCAACAGTGGATTCAATGCACAAAGGCCTTCTTCCTGTGATTCAGCCATTGCTCCAAGCGAGTTCAATGGATTTAATGGTGATGAATGCGGCGGAGTGTAAGCATGTTCAAAATTCAGCAAATCTTGTGCAGTAACACCTTTTGATATTAATGCTGAAAAGACGTCAATGTATCTTGTAACTTCACCTCTTCCCGCAAGTTGTAATCCGAGTAATTTCATTGTGCCTTTTTCATAGAGCATTTTTCCGAATAATGATTTTGAATCAGGATGATAATCCGGTCTGTCGTGCCAGGAACCCCAGACTTCTCCTGCATTAATTCCATTATTGTTTGCCTGTTCTTTTGTTAATCCGCATGATGCAATGATTAATCCGAACACCTTTAATGAAATTGCACCGGCAGCACCTTTAAATTCACTTTTCAATCCTGCTATTGAATCTGCAATTACCCTTCCTTGTCTGTTCGCCAGAGAACCGAAAGGAAATAGCTCAGGCTTACCTGTAACACGTGATTTCACTTCGACACAATCTCCTCCAGCCCAGACATTCTCAAGATTTGTCTTCATCTGAGAATCAGCCACAATGCTTCCTTTATCTCCAATCTTTATACCAATTGAACGGGCAAGCTCAACTTCAGGCTCTATTCCTACACAAAGAAAAACATAGTCGGATTCGATGATTTTGCCGTTGAAAAAATGAACGACAGGATTACCGGAACCATTCAAATTTACTTTTTCAACTTTAGATGAAAGATGAAGATTAATCCCTGTGTTAGAAAATGTCTTTTCAAGGAATAGAGACATTTCTTTATCGAGTGCTGTTGGAAGAAGCCTGTTTTCAAGTTCAACCAAGTGAGTTTCAATTCCCCAAAGGTTGACAAGAGATTCAGCAAGTTCACATCCGATGAAACCACCTCCTATAATCACAGCTTTAGAAATCTTCCCTGTTTGCGCATAGTCCCTGAATTTTTTTGCGTCCATTGGATTATGGAATGTTGAAATTTTATCCGAATCAGGAACAGGAAATGGGGGCTTCCTTGCTTTTGCTCCCGTACTTATTACAATCTTGTCAAAAGGCAGTGAAAACCTGTTACCATCCATGATATTCAGACATTCAACTTGTTTATTTTCATAATCAATTCTTTCAACAATCGTTTCAGTGAGAACATTTATATCTTTTGCTTTTTTGAAATATTCAGCATCACGCACTGTTCCCCATGAAGTTTTAGCTAAATCAAAAAAGCCGTCAACCTCGCCTGATGCGAAGTAGGGCATTCCGCATGTACCATAAGAGACAAAGGGATTTTTTTCAATGATAGTAACGTCAAAATCCGGTTTAATTCTTTTCAATCGTGCCGCAGTTTTGCATCCTGTAGCCATTCCGCCAATAATTACAATATTTTGTTTTGTGTTTTCCATACAAATCCATTAATACAAGGGAAAATTATTAAATAGAAATACAAATTAAAATTAATAATCAATTTTTGTAACCAATAAGATTTTTATCCCGTAGGGATTACATATCGGTAACAAGGCACAAGCCGTTCCAGTTCTTATCCCGTTGGGATTATATATTACCCCTGCGGGGTATGTTAGGTAGTGTAATTTCAATGTTAGAGATATTCAATCCATATGGGATTGTTAAAGGTTAGATTTCTTTATATTGCTTTTATTAAGATATTATTTTATGTTCTGCAACCTTTTTTTATTTAATTTGTTATTATTAAAAAAGAATAAGCAATTGAGGTGAATATGTTAAAATCGTTTTTTACTGTTTTAATTATTGTTATATCATCAGCAGAATTATTTTCACAATATTTCGAGCAAATTATTCCCAAGCCGAGACAGGCTTATGTTCGTATGACATACTCTGCAGTTTTTTTCATTGACACAACAAAAAAAATATACCTGAATCCTGAACTACCTGCATTGAAGCATGCTCAGGAGTTTAATCGGGAATTGAGATTGAGAAGCATTGATACGCTTGAATATGCATACTGGCCTGATGCAGACACATTGTTATATGGTGTGGTTCTTGGTTTTGCCGAACCTTTTATAAATAATCTTTTGTCGAATGTTCCTGACCAGAAAGTAGAAATCAGCAGTACTTATCCCGGTGCCGATGGTTATGTGCTGGATATACTACCTGCACAAGCCATTATCGCAGGATGCGATACAAACGGCTTGCATTATGGTATCAACACATTTTTTCAGCTTCTCGATAAGCAAAGTGTTTCACAAGGTATGTATGCTTGCAGGGTGGTTGATGCTCCTGAATTTCCTATACGATGGTTCTATTATCCTAATAATCATTTGGTTGGAGCGAATATTACAAAGGCAAAAACTATTTGGGAAGAAGCATCATCATACAAGCTGAATGGATTACTATTATCAGATTCAAAATTTAGTTTTTTGTGGTATTTTAAAGATATGCAAAGATATTTTGATTCATTAATGTCTGTTAAAAGATATGCAAAAGAAAAATACCTGAAAATTGTGCCGGCAACCTTTTCATTCGGTTACTCAAATGATTTTCTTTTCAATGACCCGAACTTGGCGGCAGGACTGCCCGTCAGGAATCAGAAGTTTGTGATTGAAGCCGATACAGGGAAACTATTACCGCAAGTTAATGTAACACTTACAAACCCGGGATTTGAAAATTATAATGGAAATAACTTTCCAGGATTTAACTGGATTGATGATCCGGGTACAAGGAGTTTTGTTGATACACAAATCAAACACTCGGGAAATGCAAGCTTGAAATTCGAGAATTTTGATAAATATCCTAACCTAAACGCAAGAATTAATATCCGTATCCCATGCCAGCCTTATACACTATATCACATGGGAGCATGGGTAAGAACCGAGAATCTACAAGCAGGGGATTTTCCTCGATTTCTCGTTCTGGGAAATACGGGAAGGACACTGAACTTTAAGAATACAGGCATAGAATGGAATACAAATGGCTGGAAAAAAGTTGACATAACATTTAACACTCTCGATAATGATACAATTGGTGTTTACTGGGGTGTTTGGGGAGCAAGAAACGGAAAAATCTGGTGGGATGATTTAATATTAGAAGAAATTCCATTTGTGAATTTAATACGCAGGCCGGGTGCCCCATTGTTAGTAGATAATCCATTGTTGGACAATTTAATTATCGAAGGTGTGGATTTTGAACCTCTAATTGATGATTCATGTGGAAATATCCCTTATAATGGTGTTTATACTTCATACCATACTCCACCAACGTTCAGAATCAAACCGAGCGGCTCAATAAGGAACGGTGACACTCTTCTCATATCTTATTGTCACACTGTAATTATCTATGA
>JAKAKE010000210.1 GCA_021824625.1 Bacteroidota bacterium
TGCAACAACCTCCATAGAGATGGGGGAGAGTGCAAATAACACAGAGTTTCTTGCTACCAAATATATTCCGGCTGTTACCATAGTTGCGGCATGGATTAATGCTGAAACCGGAGTCGGACCTGCCATTGCATCGGGAAGCCAGACTGCAAGAGGAATCTGTGCAGATTTACCGGTGCATCCTAAAAACATCAGCAAGGTAATTGCAGTTATAGTCCCGCTTCCGAAATATTTCAATGAACCTGCGGCTGCAAGACTTGAAACTTCGGTGTATTGAAGTGAACTGAATTCACTAAATATTAAAAACATCGCAATGATGAAACCGAAGTCGCCTATTCTGTTCACTATGAATGCCTTGTTTCCTGCATCACCTGTCCATGTAATTTTATATCCTTCGAATTTCCTGTCATACCAAAAACCAATCAGAAGGTAGGAGCATAATCCTACGCCTTCCCATCCAAGAAAAGTGAGTAGCAAGTTATCTGCGAGTACAAGATTCAGCATCATAAAAATAAAAAGATTAAGGTAAGCGAAGAATCTGTAATAGCTCCTGTCGCCCTTCATGTAGCCGATTGAATATACATGAATCAGGAAGCCGACACCTGTTACAATTAACGAAAAAAGAATTGACAACTGGTCAACCTGGTATGATACATTTATATTTAATGCCCCGGTTTCAATCCAATTATAGACAGGTACTATGATAGGTTTGCTATGATGACTTCCTGCAAAATCGAAGAAAATCAAAAGTGAAATAATAAACGAGCCAAACACAGTGCCACTGCCGATTGTGCCGATGATTGCTTCTTTTTTTAAATATTTTCCTGTTAATCCTAATATAAGAAAGCCTATGAAAGGGAGCAGAGGGACATACTTTATCAATTCATGCATTACAATATACCTGTCATAAATTTTACCTTAATCCTTATCCTGCAACCCGGTTAGTAAATTCCAATCCATAGGTCTCAGGAATTGCAAAATTTCAAATATTAAAATTACAAAAGTTCCAATATTCATACAACTGAAAAACCTAATAATTTAGAATAAGATTTATGCCCCCTTTTTCAAAGTGGGATTATGGGGGTTTCCCATTTCTTAATCGTATCCGTGTCAGGAGTAACTCCTGACACAGTTTGTTTCACCTAATTCCCAAAAAATATTTTTAATTCTCATCAATATTACTTAAATTTTAATTCCTTAAATATGATATTTAAATCTATGGCTGACGAAACTACTGTTACACATGGTGATTTGACCGGAATTGATTCGGACGTTGACGTTATTGACGATATAACAACTGCGGCAAAGGTCATTCTTTATAATGATGAAACTCACACATTCGATGATGTTATTAACCAATTAATCAAGGCACTCGACTGCACTCTTGAAAGGGCAGAATCGCTCACATGGGAAGTCCACACTAACGGTAAAGCCGCTGTCTTTAGCGGTGAACTGCACGACTGCCTGAAAGTCAGCTCCATACTCGAAGAAATTGCTTTACATACTCAGATTGAGTGCTAATATAAATTACGAATTACGGAAGGCGGTTATATTTTTAATTAATAATGGCACTGGGAACGGTTCAGTGTCACCCTGAGCGAAGTCGAAGGGTCTCTCAATTATGAATTACGAATGAATGGGTAATCTTATGAAAACAACGACAACAATATTGTTCTTCATGCTTCAGGCTTTGTTCATATCTGCTTCTGCTATAAAAGAAGCATCTGTTCCAGTTGATACATCTTCATTGAAAAAGTTAATTATTTTAAATGATGATTCAGAAATTGTGGGTAATGTAACTGCTCAAACTAATGATTCAATTTATATTGTTACAGATAGTGGTATGACTTTACAAATTCCTATTTCAAGTATAAATAAAATTTATTATCATGACTATTACACAAAAAATAATGTTTATATAGATGCAGGATATTTACTATTGATTTATTATTATAATATTAATTATGAGAGAATGTTAACTGAGTACATTAGTTTAAGGCTCGGTTATGGTTATGCTGAAACGATAGGTTCATTAGCTGGTGGGTGTTGTAACAAAAAAGGTGAAAATCTAAATATATTATTTAATCTTTTACTTTTTGAAGGAAATTCTAAAGTAGAAATTGGATTAGGTGTGAGTTATATTGGTTTTAATAAATATTATTTAGACTATAATCAAATATTTTCTAATTCCTTTAGTATTGGGTATAGGTATCAACCTAAATACGGTGGAATATTTTTTAAAGTTGGTATTAGTAAATTCTATCCCGGAGCTGGATTAAATTTATCTTTAGGTTACACATTCTAATCTTATGAAAACAACTATAACAATATTTATCTTTGTGCTTCAGGTTTTGTTCGTTTCGGCTACAGCTATGAGTTAAACACCTGTTCCTAATGATTCAATATCACATGGAAAAAGTCTTGTTGTTCTTCTTGATGGAAATGAAATATTTGGCGAAATAATTTCTCAAACTGATGATTCTATTCAAATAAAAAACGAAAATAATATTGATATAAAAATTCCACTAAAACAATTATCCTGCATCGTTAATCTAACAGAAAATTACAATCCTAATATTTGGAACCGTGCTAATAAAAATTACTTGTTTACATTACCAAATGAGACATTGGGTTTTGGACAAATCTTAGCTTCTGATGGATTTAATTACCGTATAAAATTAGATAATAATACTGTTACAGATATTGATTCTTATAACTTTTTGATATATAATTTCCCTGCTTATCTAATCAAAAGCGTAAAGTGGTTTAATAGTACTGATAATCAGTATCATAGAATTTATTTAGAAAATTCAGGTACTTTGGATTGTAAAATAATTTCTTTAACTTCAGAAAAAGTGAAGGTGGTGCAATCCAAATATTTGGTCAATTTGCCAATTGACCTTATTAGCTGGAGAGTTAATTTAATAAAAATATCCGATACGACTAAATCATCCGCTCCACCGCCGCACCTCATAATCCTAAAAAATGATCATAAATTAAAAGGCAGGATTATATCTAAAACCAGGGATTCTGTAATTATGAAAGTAGGACCAGGTTTAGCAGCACAAATATCCAATAGTGAAATTGATGATATTTATCCTAATGATTATTTTGCCAGAAATGTTCTATATATAGATGCAGCATCTATAATTTTTGTTGGATATATCTCTGCTAACTATGATTTCATGTTGAATCCTTTTTTTAGTATTAGACTTGGAGCAGGTTTAGGCTACGAATTAAGTTTCTCCGGTTCATCAGGTTATTATAGAGGTGTAACCGGCATGATGAATTTTCTACCTGGAGGTGAAAACTCCAAATTTGAATTTGGTATCGGAGCGAGTTATGTGATGGAAGACAGAGAATATTATCAATCAAAAAATAATAATCAAGTCAGTGTTGCTTTTACTATCGGATACAGGTATCAAAATAAATATAAAGGTATGTTGTTCAGGATCGGAGTCAGCAATTTAGGGTATGGAGGAGGTCTTCATTTATCATTAGGCTACGCTTTTTAATTTTTATTTACTTTGTGAACTTTGCGAATTTACTTTGTGAACTTTGCGTGAAATTATTTTTTTTGATGCCGGTTTCCGGCTATAGATTCTTCGACAGGCTCAGAATGACAAGGAGGGACACAAATCAAAACTCAACATTCAACACTCAAAACTATTGCTTTATTCAGAATTCTTTTTAAGCTCATCAAAATTGAAATCTTGCACACCGACATCAGGGTACTCGCTTTCCTGGCCTTCCACAGGTGTTTGAAGTGAAATAAATGTCTTCTTGCCGCATGAACAAATTACTTCGATGATTTCAATTTCATCATTTTCATTTTTGTGGACATATACAGTAGAATGTTTCTGCTCATCAGTGATGGCAGGGTCATCCAGAATTTCCATCATAACACCCGAATCCCTGACTTTTTCAGCAGGTATTCTGCTGCTGTGAGGCATATCACTTTCAACACCTGATATGGTTTTTATTTGAAGGTAATCCTTAAATTTCTTTTTCAACACTTCTTCTGTAGGTTTATCATAATCATCCGGGTCGCCTTTAATAAGATTAGAGAAACTTTTTTCTTTTCTTAAATCTTCTGTTAAGGTGAGTGCCTCGATAAGCTCTTCATCAGTCATTATGGAAGGTTTTTGTTCGCCTTCCTGTTTATTAACAACCATTTCCTTATCGAATTCCTCTTCAAAGGGATTCTGCCCATCAGGGCTATTGTCCGTATTATTATTCCGGTTAATGTTTTCCATTACATTTAATTATAAAAACTATGATAAACTTATATTTTACTGCAAATTTCAAACCAATTTTGATAGTTTAAGCATATAATTTTATCTAAACGGCACATTATAAATTATAGTTTAATCTATTGAATGTGAATTAACGATTTGAATAAATCCTTATGGAAATTTCAATCATTTATTATTTTTATGTAATTTTCCATATTAATCATTTTTCAATCTTTAATATTGACTAAATGGGAAAAGAAAATTTGCGAAATATATTGATCTGTCTGTCTTTATTTGTTATTACATTGTCCACAAGGCTATTAGTGGCACCTGGAAATAATTCTTTTACTTCTTATGATTCCGGTAACTACTGCCTTGCTTCTATATCTTATTCAATCGAAAACGACAGGCCTCATTTACCCGGTTATTTTCTTTATGTTCAACTTGTAAAAAATATATATCAAATCACACATAATTTTTACTATTCATTGCTTTTTCTTTCCATCCTTTTTTCTTCTATATCCTCTGTATTCGTCTATCTAATATTAAAGAATTATTTTAAAATAATACAATCGTATTTGCTCACTTTAATTATTTTATTTAATCCCCTTGTATGGTTTTATGGTTCATCTACGGAGATTTATGCTTTTGATTTATTTTTTTCATCGCTTGTCTTTTATACAGGGATTCAAAGAAATGGAATATACTTCCTGCCTATTTTAATCGCATTAGGTACAGGAGTAAGACAAACATCAGGACTTTTATTATTGCCGCTTTGCTTTTATTTCTTATATCGTTCCATTAAAGATAAGGAACTTGAATGGAATTTGTTTATAACTTCATTAGTACCATGTATTCTTGCTTTTTTACTTTGGTTCATCCCAATGACAAATAGTGTAGGAGGTATAAATAATTACATCGAATTGAGTACACATCATAATCCTATTCCAAGGAACTTAATTTCAGGGGGTATCTCAAGCCTTGCAAAAAATCTTGTTGGTTTGGCTTCTTACGGTATTTTTCCGGCAATTCCAACTTTAGTTAGTTTGTTATTCTATTTTATAAATAAATTCTTTGGGAAAGCAGTTTCTTATAAGAATACCACCGATACTAAAAAGCCTCCCCTAAGTTTGTTGAATGAGAGAACGAGTGGAGTTAAGAATAAATCTTTTAAAAGGAATTCATTAATTCGGATTGGATTCTGGTTAATTCCACCAATACTATTTTTTATGTTTATCTATTATGCTAAAGGATATATACTTTTGGTTTTTCCTGTAATTATTATTATTCCTTCCTTCTTCATTTTAAAAAATTTAATAGGAAATAAGATGTTATTTTTTATACTTGTTTTACAGGTTGCGGTATTTTTATTTTTTCCATGTTACTACCCGCATTATGAAGATAACAGCAATTATAAAAATCGGGCTTTATCAAAAATTGATTTAACAATTGACAGGTTCTTTTCATATTATTCAATGAGCTATTCACATCTTAAAGATTTAGAAATGTA
This sequence comes from Bacteroidota bacterium, assembly GCA_021824625.1. GTDB lineage: Bacteria > Bacteroidota > Ignavibacteria > Kapaibacteriales > UBA2268 > XYC2-FULL-35-21. The sequence goes on from JAKAKE010000210.1 coordinate 5,743, forward strand.
TTATAAAGAAATAGATTCCTTATTGACCAAATCAAGAATAAATTCAGAGATTGATATTTTTATTGACCCAACTATCATACCAAATCAAAGGGTTCTTCAAGTAATTTATCCGTCAAGAGCATTTCTCAGGTATGACCATACTGATTATGACCGGTACTGGATATATAAAGGTATTGACAATGTAAAACTGAGTGATTTAGAAACCGGTATCAGATATTCGGCAATTATCAGTTCAAACATGTTTTTTAAGAAGTATTTAATAAATTATACTAATGAATCATTATCAACTAATCATTTTACCTTGTTTATACCCATGCAGGAAAAAATTGGAATTATAAAGGATGTATATAATAATTACTTTCAAAAGATTGGATATTAATTATTTCAAAATTTATTCAATATTTAAGACATAAGACTACTCTTTCTTGTATGCCATCGTTTTTGGAAAATGAAGTAATTTAAAATCTTTAGTCAGATTATGAAGTGACTCGGAATTACCAATCATCAAATAACCACCTTTATTAAGAATCTCATAAATATAAGTTAACACTTTTTGCTTTGACGGTATATCAAAAAATATAAGAACATTAACACAAAAAATGACATCGACATTTTTTATGGTTTTGATAGCATCGTAATCATACAAATTAATGTTTGTGAATTTCACCATCTGCTTAATATCATCATTAAGTATGAAATAGTTGTCTGTTTTTTTGAAATATTTATCTAATATGTCCGATGGCAAACCTTTAACGGCATAGTCCTTGTAGATGCCTTTTTTTGCCAAATTAAGTGCATTATTATTTATATCGCTTGCTAAGACCTGAAACTTGACATTTGGGAAAGTTTTTTGAAGTTTATCCTGAATTATTATTGCGATTGTATAAGCCTCTTCTCCTGTTGACGTACCTGCACTCCAAATCCTTAAATATAGTTCTTTATTATTTTCTTTCAGCTTAATGATTTCAGGAACGAGATTTTTTTCAAATGCATTAAATTGTTCTTCTGACCTGAAAAAATATGTTTCATTTATTGTTATTGCCTCTAATAGCTCATTTACTTCATCCCTGTATCTTGGCGATTTTAGAACTTTAATATATTCATCATAGCCGCTCATATTTTTTTCAAATACTATTTTACTTAACCTGTCTTCAAGTAAATATTTTTTATTTTCTGTATAAAATATTCCTGAATATTGATAAATAATATTGCGTAATTCAATAAATGCCCCGGCACTCATAACCAACTCGACAGGTTCCTGCTTTATTGACTCGGTCTTTGTGCTTTCCTTACTAAACTTAAATGTAAACAACTGTGATTCCATACCTATTTTATCAAAAAAAAATCGCTTGACAAATTTTACCGCTACTTTAATTTCTACAACATTTAATTAAATATAAATTTTTATATAAATTCAAATTTTATAATATTATCTTCAATTTCCTAATTCCTAAACTCAAATATAATTCCTACGGGATAAGTGAGGAAAGGGAAATTCCATTTTCAACTGATATTTAATCCCTACGGGATAATTTATTATTATTTTGCATTTTACATTCTACATTTTTTCTAATAATCAATTCAATTATGTAATATTTTTTCCTGTTATATTAATTCCAAGCTGTTCAATTCTATATCTTAATTTCGCCCTCGATATACCCAACAATTTAGCCGCTTTAATTTGATTACC
>JAKAKE010000010.1 GCA_021824625.1 Bacteroidota bacterium
TGAACGAATCCGAATCAATTAATTTAATCATTGATGGTAAATCTCAGGAAGGAATTTTTGAATATAATCTGAAATCAAATATACAAATCCTATCATTAGAACCAACTGTTGGATATAAAATCACAAATGATTTCACCGCATCCGCAGGATTTTGTTTTGGAATATTGTTATCAGGCAAATATGAAAGTTATGAACAATTGACAAAACCTGAATCCAGAGGAACATTCAATAACGGTACAAGGACAAGGAATCAATTCGCAGGAAAAATACCGGACCTAAATTCAATACAAGCCGGATTAAAATTCGGATTAGCTTACAAACTCCCGATGGATAGTTATTCAGACTGGTATTTATCACCTGAGATAAATTATATTTTTCACTTTACAAATATTGCAACCGATATTAACTGGAAAACCAATTCTTTAACCTTCGGCTTATCAATTTCAGGAAAGATGTTCAGCGAAATCCAGCCAATCCCAATGCTGCCTGCTCCCCCACCCTTGCCCGAGTTGCCTGAGTTCCCTGAGCCACAAAAAACAGTTGTCGATATTACGGTAATGAAATTGGATAGTAATAATAATGAACTCAGTTTACTATATCTGAAACTTGAAGACATTGTAACCTTCAATATGAGACCTCTTCTTAACTATATATTTTTTGATAAAGTTTTGTCGGAAATACCTGAACGATATGTAAAATTAACACCTGAACAAACCGGTGATTTTAATTTAAAGTCAATACACGACCTCGATGCAATGCAAACTTATTACCAAATTTTAAATTTGGTTGGGGAAAAATTAAAGGATAATCCTGAGTATCACATAAAACTAATCGGTACAAATTCGGGAATCGGCAGGGAGAAAAATAATAAGGAATTATCTCAGGCAAGGGCTGAATCAGTTAAAAACTATTTGACAGAAGTATGGAAAATACCTAATGAACAAATAGATATTGAGGCGAGGAATCTGCCCGAAGATTATTCAACATCAAAAGAATATGATGCATGGGAAGAGAACAGAAGGGTTGAGATTCTGACTTCCAACAAATCAATACTCGAACCGATTTTAACTCTTGACACTATACCTAAACCCGAAAATGTTAAATTCAGATTCTACCCAATTGTAACAAATCCGTCAGAAATTGAGAATTGGAAAATCGAAATTTCAGCAGGAAATAAATTAATTGAAACTATCAAAGGGAAGGGACAAATTCCTAATTCGGTTGAATGGACTCCAACTGAAAGGGATTTTCTTAATATCGAAGCAGTAAACGAAATAATGTATAGATTAACTGTAAATGACAATGATGGAGATTCAATACAATCGAGACTAAAGAAAATTCCACTTGAAAAAGTTACTATCGAAAAGAAAAGACAGGAAGGATCGGCCGGTAAAAATGTCGAATATTATAGATTGATTCTTTTCAATTTCGGAAAGACTAATTTGTTAGAGGAACATTCTAATATAATTGATTATATAAAAAGCAGGATTAAACCTGATGCCAAGGTTACAATTACGGGCTATACGGATAAAATCGGGAATTTTGCAACAAATAAGCAAATAGCAACTCAAAGAGCAAGAGAAGCGGCAAAGCTGCTTGGAATAGATGGTGCAGAAATAATCGGTATAGGTGAGGAAAGTCTATTGTATGACAACAGCTTGCCTGAAGGCAGATTTTATTGCAGAACGGTTAATATTACGGTTGAAATGCCGGTTAAGTAATCCTCCTTAGTCCCCTTTTAGAAAAGTGGGAAATAGAAAAATCGGATTACAATAGTCGGATATTATATACGTTATTGATTTCGGGCTTATTAGTATTCCCCCTTAGCCCCCATTTAATAAAGGAGGAAAAGAAAAAAATTTATGATAAAGTTATCGAAAAAAATAGAATACGGAATTCTTGCATTGCAGTACATTGCAATACATTCGGATAAAATAATTTCTGCAAAGGAAATATCAGAACAGATGGGAATTCCTTATGAATTTCTTTCTAAAACATTACAACAATTAATGAAAAAGGGATTAATACAATCTCAACAGGGCATTAGGGGAGGATACGTGCTTAGCAGGAAGCCTGCTGATTTGACAGTTAAAGATATAATCATTGCCCTGGAAGGGAAATCATCTTTTCTTGATTGCTTTGTATCAAGTAATGGTTTAATTTGTGACCGGTCTCCAAATTGTTCAATCAAAGACCCGATGGAAAAATTACAGTTTAAGGTGATGCAGGTTTTCGGTACAACAACGATAGCTGAGATTGCCACAATATAGTTTTAAGTGTTGGGTGTTAAGTGTTGTGTGAAAAAAAAATTTGAATTTTGAATGTTGAATATTGAATTGTGGATTTATATTCATAATATGAATAGAATAAAAAATAGGGAATAGAGATGGAAGATGTGAACATAGTCGAGCAATTAACTCTTAGCGATTATAAGTATGGATTTATTTCAGATATTGAAAATGATACCGCACCAAAAGGTTTGAGTGAAGATACCGTCAGGTTTATATCCGAAAAGAAAAAAGAACCGAAATTTATGCTTGACTGGAGGCTGAAAGCATTCAGGTATTGGCTGAAAATGAAAGAGCCGGAATGGGCAAACGTAAAGTATCCGCCTATTGATTATCAGGAAATATATTATTATGCCGCACCAAAAAATTCATCAGATGTGCCAAAAAGTTTGGAGGATGTTGACCCTGAAATTCGTAAAACATTTGAAAAGTTAGGAATACCACTTGCAGAACAGCAGAAGCTTTCAGGTATTGCGGTTGATGCCGTACTTGATAGTGTTTCCGTTGCGACAACATTCAAAGGTAAATTATCAGAACTTGGTATAATTTTTTGTTCGATGAGTGATGCAATTCAAAACCATCCTGATTTAATAGAAAAATATATTGGAACTGTTGTTCCATCAACAGATAATTATTTTGCTGCACTTAATTCCGCTGTTTTTAGTGATGGTTCTTTTTGCTATATACCCAAAGGTGTAAGATGCCCAATTGAACTGTCAACATATTTCCGGATAAATGCAAAATCGTCAGGGCAGTTTGAGAGAACATTGATTGTTGCCGAAGAAGGAGCTTATGTAAGTTATCTCGAAGGATGCTCAGCTCCTATGCGTGATGAGAATCAGCTTCATGCGGCGGTCGTTGAACTTATTGCAGAAAAGAATGCGGAAATCAAATATTCAACTGTTCAGAATTGGTATCCTGGTGATAAAGAAGGAAAAGGCGGCATTTATAATTTTGTTACAAAACGTGGAATGTGCAGGGGCGATAATTCAAAAATATCGTGGACACAGGTCGAGACAGGCTCTGCTATTACTTGGAAATATCCAAGCTGCATTTTGAAAGGTGATAATTCTGTAGGAGAGTTTTATTCTGTTGCATTAACAAACAATTACCAACAAGCTGACACCGGTACAAAAATGATGCACATAGGAAAAAACACAAAAAGCAGGATTGTATCTAAGGGTATATCTGCGGGTAAAAGTCAGAACAGCTACAGGGGACTTGTAAGTGTAAACACTAAAGCAACAAATTCAAGAAACTATTCACAATGCGATTCGCTGTTGATTGGAGATAAATGCGGGGCTCATACTTTCCCTTATATTGATATTGGAAATAAGAGTTCGGTGGTCGAGCATGAAGCAACCACATCAAAAATTTCAGAAGATATAATTTTCTACTGCAACCAGAGAGGCATATCAACTGAGGATGCTGTTGGATTGATTGTGAGCGGATATGCAAAGGAAGTTCTGAATCAGCTTCCAATGGAGTTTGCAGTAGAAGCACAAAAACTGCTTGCAATAAGCCTTGAAGGAAGCGTTGGGTAAAAATAATTACTAATTACGAATTACGAATGAAATATTTTTTTTCAAGAGTTGGTTAAATAGATAAACCTTTTAATTATTAATAATGACTAATTAAATTGTCAAAATAAATTTATAATTGAGTTTGAAAAATTTCAGCCTTTTACTAATATTTTTAATATTAATTTTTGAACAAGTCATTGCTCAAAATGAGAGTGCAGGTTATCAGTTGAAAGATAATGCACCTAAAGTTTATATCAGATGTAATTGTGATATGGATTATATAAGACAGGAGATAAAGTTTGTGAACTTTGTCAGGGACCCATCCGAAGCGGATGTTAATATTATTGTGTCAGGAATGACAACAGCCGGAGGAGGCTATGAATACAATATTGCATTTAATGGTACTGGAAAATATTCTAATTTGAATGATACCCTTAAATATATTTCTAAAGTTGGCGATTCAGGTGATATAACAAGGATTGGATTAACAAAAAAAATTAAACTTGGTTTGGTTCCTTTCGTTAATAAAAACCCCCTCGCTGAATTTATGGATGTCAAATTTGAAAAGAAAGTTGAAGCAACAGATGTTACAGACCCCTGGAATAACTGGGTATTCAGCATCAGTAGTGATATTTATATGAATGGTGAGAAACTGACAAATTATAAGAATATCTGGTCTTCAATAAATGCTGACAGGGTAACAGAAAATCTGAAAATGAATTATGCTGTATCATCCAGTTATTCTGAATACAACTATGATATTGAGGGAACAAATCATAAAAGCATATCGAGAAGCACAAACTTGAATGCCCTGGTTGTAAGTTCAATTGATGAGCATTTTTCTGCAGGTGGAATTTTTTACGCATATCAATCTACATACAGTAACATTAATTTGACTTTTAAAGCGGCACCGGCAATCGAATATGATTTTTATCCGTATTCTGAGGCTACAAGCCAGCAGTTCACCCTTTTGTACCAAATAGGATTTAGATATTTTAATTATGTCGATACGACAATTTATCTAAAAACAACTGAAACCTTAATGATGGAAAGTCTCACAACAGCATTCAAAATGATTAAGACATGGGGTTCGATAAATATATCTTTGACAGCATCAAATTATTTTTATGATTTCAAGAAAAATAATCTTGATTTATGGACAAATCTCTCATGTTATATTACGTCAGGTCTTCATGTTAACCTTTATGGAGGATTTTCGATGATTCATGACCAACTCTACCTAAAAAAAGGAGGAGCAACATTAGAAGAAATTTTACTAAGAAGAAAAGCTTTAGAAACAACTTATAATTATTATGTATCAGTGGGATTGAGTTTCACATTTGGGTCTGTTTACAGCAATGTTGTTAATCCAAGATTTTATAGATTTTAATTTTATTTTAGAATTAATTCAGGAAAAGAAATGCCGTTATTAAAAATTGAAAATTTAAAAGTAAATATCAATGGTAACCAGATAATAAAAGGGATTAACCTTGAAGTTAATGCAGGTGAGATTCATGCAATCATGGGTCCTAACGGTTCGGGTAAAAGCACGCTCGCTAATGTTCTTGCAGGAAGAGAGGATTACATAGTTACTGAAGGGGCTGTAACATATATGGGAAAAAATCTATTTGAAATGCCTTCTGAGGTAAGGGCAAGAGAAGGCATTTTTCTTGCTTTTCAATATCCGGTTGAAATACCAGGTGTGTCGAATGCTAACTTTATGAGAACTGCTCTCAATGAATTGAGGAAATTCAGGAATGAAGAACCTTTAGATGCGATGGACTTCCTTCAACTGATGAGAGAAAAAGCGAAACTTGTAGAGATTGACAAGACTTTTCTGAATCGTTCAGTGAATGAAGGATTTTCAGGCGGTGAGAAAAAACGTAACGAGATTTTTCAAATGGCAATGCTCCAGCCAAAGCTTGCAATACTTGATGAGACTGACTCAGGATTAGATATTGACGCTCTTAAAATTGTTGCAAATGGTGTTAACAAGCTCAGTAATGAGAATAATGCATTTGTTGTAATTACACATTATCAACGTCTTTTAGATTATATAATACCGGACTTTGTACACGTTCTTTACAAGGGACAAATTGTTAAATCAGGCACAAAGAAACTGGCACTTGAACTTGAAGAAAAGGGATACGATTGGATAAAGAAAGAGATAGACGTTTAATTAATTAACAATTCACAATTAAAAATTAACAATTTGAATTGAAATATGGCAAGTGAATTAATAAATAATATTTTATCGAATTTTAATGATTTTGAAAATAAACTGAATGGGAGCAGGCTTTCGGCAGTTCATACTATAAGAAAAGATGCTTTCGATAAGTTCAAACAAATTGGCTTCCCTACTGCAAAAAATGAAGAGTGGAAATTTTCAAATCCCGGTTTTGTTCACAATCATAAATTTGAGCTCATTTTAAATGGAAATGATGAAAGAATAACGCAGGAAATAGTTAACCAATATAAATTTGAAAATTTAGACGAGCATTTGCTCGTTTTTGTAAACGGATTTTTTTCATCAAAACTTTCTGATGTAAAGCCAAAGAAGAAACATATAATAATGGGGAGTTTTGCCGAAGCAATCGAAAGAAACAGCATTGAGCTGCTTACTTATTTCGGAAAATTCGCAGATTACAACAACAATGGATTCTCTGCACTCAATACTGCATTTGCCCAAGATGGTGCATTCATACATATTCCCGATGGAACAGATGTAGAGCGTCCAATCAGGCTTTTATACATTACCGATGCAAGAGAACAATCCGTGCTGATAATGCCTCGAAACCTGATAATCGCAGGTGAATGTAGTCGGTTTAAAATTGTCGAGACAAGCCATACAATAGGCTCTCAGCCATGCTTCAATAATGCTGTAACGGAAATTGTTATGGATTTTTCATCAAATGTTGAATATTATAACTTTCAGAACAACAATGAAAATTCCTATTATGTAGGAACAACGCAGGTGAGTCAACAAAAGGCTTCGATTTTCACTGCCACGACAATTACGCTGAAAGGAAATTATATAAGAAACAATTTAAACTCAGTGCATGATGCAGAAGCCTGTGAAACTAACTATAATGGGCTTTACTTTGTCGGCGGTAACAGTTTTGTTGACAATCATACATTGATTGACCACGCAAAGCCGAACTGCAACAGTAATGAGGTCTATAAAGGTATCCTGAATGATAAAGCATCGGTTGTATTCAATGGAAAAATCACAGTTCGTCCTGATGCTCAAAAAACAAATGCGTACCAAACTAACAAGAATATTCTGTTAACAGATGATGCAAAGATTCACACAAAACCTCAGCTTGAAATTTTCGCAGATGACGTGAAATGCAGTCATGGTGCTACATCAGGCTATCTCGACCGAGAATCATTATTTTATCTCAGGTCAAGAGGAATTGGCGAAGAAATGGCAAAGACTTTATTACTTAATGCCTTTGCAAGTGAAGTTTTAGAAAAAATTAATATTGCAGAATTAAGGGATATGGTTAAAAGTTACATAGCAGATAAATTGATTAAGGATGATGTTTATTTCTGTGATGTGCTGGAGCAGTTGAAATAATTTCTGTTTAATACTTTTTGT
>JAKAKE010000032.1 GCA_021824625.1 Bacteroidota bacterium
TTATTCAGGCTGGATACGAGCAAGTTTATAATAGATTCAATACCGGTTTCAATTCATTCTTCCGATGTTATTCTTGTTTGCCTGCTGTCCCTCTTTTTATCAATAACCGCTGCAATTTACCCTGCCAGGAGAGCATCCACAACAATAATTACCGAAGCATTAAGAGAAGAATAGTATCAGTTTTCATTTTTTCAATATTATCTTTTTCATTTCGTTAATGCAACTATTTTAAATGATAATACTAATATTCGATTTACAATGAAGAAATCAGTTAAAATATTTTCGATATCTTTAATAATAATTACATCATTATTTTTTAATGTTGCTTATTCAAATTTTCTTGGTTCAGTTATTCTGATGCAAGGTAAAATTATTGATAAAGCAACAGGACAACCTGTTGGTACATCCTTTAGATTTACAAGCGAATCGGGTAAAAAGAATCAAAGCCGGTCAGGAGCTAATGACGGTTCATATCAGGTTGTTTTAAATACAGGGGAGAATTACTATCTTGCACTTAAAGAGTATGTTGTAGTTGAACCCTCAGCATATTTTCAGTTACCTGCAAATTCTTCATATTCGGAAATTACACAAAATATTTATGTCAGGAAGGTTACAACAGGTGTTGAATTATTCAGCTTCAAAGCTTTTGAGCCGAACAGCAAAACTTTACTTGATAAGGTGCATCAAACCTTGACAGAAATAAAATTTTTTATGGGTATGAATCCTAATTTAAATTTGAAAATAATAATTTCATCCGCAGATTCATGGTTTAAGGGCAGTTCAAAAAAAGAAGAGTATGTTGACAAAAAGGGCAAGAAAAAAACCAGGACTGTAAAAATTACACCTCAGGAAATTATGACAGAGTTTTCAAAAGCAAGATATGCTGAATTATTGAATCATTTTACCGAACTCAACATTCCAACCGGACATATCATATTTGCAGAGGACAAGTCATCATCAGGTCAAAAGAAGAAGGTTAAACCACCTGTTGATGATATTCCTAATGTAACAATCAGTGTATATAAAATTTTGGATTTATAATATTATTTTTTCCATTCATCTTCCAGGAGTTCTTCCCATCTCTTGTTTTTCCTTCGGAAGATTAATGAAATTGGAGTGCCTTCAAAATCAAAATGTTTTCTCATTGTATTTTCAATAAATCTTTTGTAGGAATCAGGAATCAGTTGGGGATGATTACCAAAAAAAGCAAAGACCTGTGGATTGACACGTACCTGTGTAATGTAATTTAATCTGAGGTCTTTTCCCTGTGCTGATGGCGGGGGAGTTTTCTCAAGTTCAGGAAGTAATATTTTATTTAGTTTAGACGTTGAATAATGCACTTGTCTCCTCTCATGAATTTTTTTTGCATGTTCAAGTACTTTTGTTACTCTTTGTTTGGTCAAAGCTGAAATAAAAATCAAGGGAACATAATCATGGGTTTTCATTATGTTTTGATAACTTTTAACAAATGCATCGGCTGTGGCATTGTCTTTATCAACCAAATCCCATTTATTAACGGCAATAAGAATTCCTTTCCTCTCATCGGTTACCTGATTGATTATTCTTTTATCCTGTTCTTCAAGCCCTCTCAATGAATCGAGAACAACAACTGCAACATTACATCTTTCGATTGCTTTTGAGGTTCTGATTGTGCTGTATAGCTCGATATTTTCCTTTATCTGACTTTTCTTTCTTAATCCCGCAGTATCAATAAGAATTATTTCTTCTCCATAGTATTTGACAATGCTGTCAATCGCATCACGTGTCGTTCCTGGAATATCAGTTACAATTGACCTGTTCTTTCCAAGCAGTGTATTAGTTATACTTGATTTTCCGACATTCGGCCTTCCGACAATTGCAATTTTAAGCCTTTCATCTGTCGAATCGGCGTCAGTAACAATTAAAAATGAAACAACTTCATCGAGGAAATCGCCCGTTCCTCTGCCGTTGATTGATGAGACGGCATAAGGCTCGCCAAGCCCTAATCGGTGAAATTCAAAAGCGTATCCGTCCTGAATAGAGTTGTCACATTTGTTAATTACGAGTGTGATAGGCTTGCTTGAACTTCTAAGTATTTTTGCTATTTCCAAATCATAAGGTGTAATACCTTCTTTACCGTCACAAACAAAAATAATTGCATCTGCTTCATCTATAGCAATAAATGCTTGTTCACGTATTGCTTTTTCAATTGTATTTTCACTTCCGGGTACAAATCCTCCCGTATCAACAATGTGGAAATTCTTTCCGTTCCAATCAGATTCACCGTAGATTCTGTCCCTTGTAACGCCGGGTGTGCCCTCAACGATAGCATCTTTACTACCAACAATTCTATTGAATAAAGTTGATTTCCCAACATTGGGCCTTCCGACTATTGCAACGAGACTCATTGAATTACCTTAATTAATAAAAAATTATATGTAAAAGATAATATGTTTAAATTAAAAAACCACAATTGTGGGATTCAAAATTATCGAATTTTTAACTAACTAAATGGAATATCTATGTTTTCATTGTATTATTTCATAATTTTACAAATCAGATTTGAGGTATGAAAATGGATAATTTATTGAATGGCAAAAATATAATTATAGGAATTACAGGTTCTATTGCTGCATATAAGAGTCAGCTTCTTGTTAGGGAACTAATCAAAGAAGGAGCAAACGTAAATGTTATAATGACTCCCTCGGCTGAGAAATTTGTTACAAAACTTACATTAGAGAATCTCTCGAGGAATCCTGTGATTGTTGAGATGTTCGTTGATGCTGTGCAATCGGGAGGTGCATGGCATATACATAAATCACACGAATGTGATTTGATGCTCATTGCACCATGCTCTGCGACAACACTTGGTAAACTCGCAAACGGGATATGCGACACTTCACTTGCAGCCGTTACCACTGCATTACCAAAAGAAATACCCTTGCTAATTGCTCCTGCTATGGATTCAACTATGTGGCTCAATCCTGCCACACAGCGGAATGTGGGATTTCTGAGTAAAATCGGTGCAATTATTATCCCACCCGAAGAAGGTGATTTATCCAGCGGTTTCACAGGTCCCGGGCGTTTGCCCGATACGGATGTTTTAATTGGACATATTAAAAAAGCACTTTCAGATTATGATACTACCTTTTTAAGATACAGTCCTGACACTAAAAAATATGACTATGGTGAAAGAAGGGAAATCACAGAAGATGATATTCGCAGGGCTGTCGAGAAGCCATTTTCAACACTCGAAGAAAGAATTGAAACAGACAAATGGACTGCCGAACTTGAATTAACAAAGATGAAGCAATACTTTGCCGGTGTATCAAAAGAGAATTTTCTAATGGGTAAGACTATTCTCATTACAGCAGGTCCGACAGTTGAAAAAATTGATGATGTACGTTTCATTTCTAATTTCTCATCAGGAAAAATGGGATTTGCACTTGCTTCGATGGCAAGGCAATTTGGAGCAGATGTCATTTTAGTTTCCGGTCCTGTTTCACTCAAAACTCCTGATGGAGTGAAAAGGGTGGATGTTGAATCAGCCGATGAAATGTATGATGTAGTGATTAATGAATTTTGTAAATGCGATATTGCTATCATGTCTGCGGCTGTAGCTGATTACACTCCAATCAATCCTGTTCATGGCAAAATCAAGAAAGCAGTAGTTGGCGAAAAGATGACTGTCGAGCTACAATCAACAAACGACATTCTCGCTTCACTTGGCAGTGAGAAAAGAGAAAATCAGCTTATTGTTGGCTTTGCACTTGAGAGTTCAAACGAAATCGAAAACGGCTGGAAGAAAATGAAAGCAAAAAACTGCGATATGATGGTAGTTAATACTATAAATAAACCTAAAAGCGGATTCAAAGGTGATGAAAATACTATTACCATTCTCAAAAAAGATGGTTCAGAAGAAACTTATCCTGCAATGAGCAAGGAAGCGTGCAGTGTTGTGATTTTGAAAAGAGTAAGTGAGATAAAATGAAGTATTCTCAAATCTTCACAGCTACGGCAATAAAGAGTTTGAAAGCGATTGACCCTCAAAACAAAAAGAGAATAATTGAAAAAATTGAATTATTAGCAGTAAATCCTTTTGAAATGAGTAATGTAAAAAAGTTAGTTGACTTTGATGTTTCTTATAGTATGAAAGTGGGTGATTATCGAATGCTTTTTGATAGTGATGATTCAATAAAAATATTTGATATAATTGATATTCGTCATAGAAAAGAAAGTTATAGAAGGAGTTGAATTATGCTTGAAAATTATCAGATAATAAATGAAAAAGGCAAACCCCGATTTGCCGTACTTGACTTTAAAGAGTTTAAAAAAATTCAGGACCTTTTGACTGATTCTGATAAACTTGAAGATTTCCTCGATTATATGCACATCCAGAAAGTGAAAAAGAAAAAAGAGAAAACTTACACACTTGAAGAAGTTAAAAAGGAATTAAAAATTGGTAATTGAAAATTGATAATAATTTTTTTTAAGGAAGCCCCCAAACCGCCTTTGAAAAAGGTCAATCATAATAATCAATTTAATCAAAAAAATTATTTTTCAGACTTTTCAATTGATGTGGGTTATTGCTATGGATTCTGAAATAAATTCAGAATGACTTTCTTTTTTTACTAAATAAAATATAACCACAACTATTCACTATTCGTTATTCACTATTCATTGAATTTCACTCGTCGAAACTGCTGAATATTTCATTGATTGTAGGCAGTTCTTCTAATTGTGCTGCTGTCAATCTTAAGTTCATTCCCGCAAGTTTTATTGCGATGTTTTCTTCTGAACTAACCTTTTTACCGAGCCATTTTCCTGATGCATTTGCAATATAAAAACCTATTGCAATAAGTGTTTTTTTGAAATTAACAATAGTTTTTTGATTTACTTTTGAATTTAATAAATCAGATACTTTACGCAATCCATCAATAATTTCAATCTTATCATTATCAAATTCTTCTTTGATTCTAGTGAAATCTAATTCAATTGTTGTAATAACATCCCTTGCAAGTTCATTAATAATAGCCGATGAATTCTTCATCAAATGAGACAAAGCATCCAATTCTTTTTTATCAATTCTGCCATCTGCTCTGGCAACAGCATTGAATACCCAAAATATGGAGAACTGAAGTGTTTTCCATTCTTCATTTGTAAATATTTTTTTATAATCCTGATATTCTGTGATTATCGGTTCATCTGCCATGTCAATCTCTTTCTTATTATAAAAGACATCAAATTATTATATTGTAGTTGGATTATCATTTTTATTTTCTTCAAAATAGTCAATTACATTGTCAGCAGCAAGTACACCGCTGAAAGCCGCTCCTTCGAGTGTTGCCGGAAGGCCTGTAGCAGTCCAGTCTCCGGCAATGAATAAATTTTCTATGGGTGATTGCTGACTCAGCCTTTTCTCTTCCATATCAGGATTTGCAATGAACGTTGCCTTCTTTTCCTTAATTACTTTCCATGCCAATAATTTTGCATCAGACTTGAAAGCAGTTTTCACTTCATTGAAACATTCATTCACTAAATTTTCCTTTTCAATATCTAAAATATCATTTGCTCCGCTGATTGTCAAAGTCAGATGCCCCGGATATTTTTCATTAATTGTTTTCTCGGATTCACAAATCTTTCGACGATTGAACACCCATTGTGTTTTTGTTCCGAACATACCGGTAAAATTAGCATTGCTTAGGTTTTTATCAAGCCATAAATACATAGAAATAATTGACGAACTTTTGTAATCTTTCAATGTTTTAAAAAATAAATAATCATTATATTTATCTGGTAGAATTTTCATAAAAGAATGATAGGGTATAGCTGAAATCACAGCATCAGCACTCAGGACTTCATTATTATCGAGTAAAACTGATATTTTATTATCTTCAATTTGTAATTTTATGACACTTGATTTGTAACGGACATTCCCATCATTATTTAATAACCAATTTTCAAATGGCAATATTAAATCTGTTAAGGGAACTTTTGAAAATACGAGCCCTGATGCTTTGCCTTTCTGAAATAATCTTTTCAAAACATTTGCTAATAGCAGAGCAGCCGCATCATTAATATTTAAATTCATAACTGCAAGACATAAGGGTACCCAGAATCTTTCGGAAATGTCTTTTGAAATATTATTTACATTTAACAGTTGAGAAACCGTTAAATCATTAGTTTCTACTTTATCATTCAATATATTGCCTATTAACTTTATAGTTGCAATTTTTGAATTAAAGCTTACACCTGAAAATTTTAATAATCCATAAATAAAACCGGCTTTACCCGGAAATGCAGATGAATCAAGATGTGAATGATTACCATCTTTGTCAATAAAGGGAATCTTCAGGGATTTTTGAAATTCAACCAAATGTAAAGTGTTTAAAGTTTTTAAAATATTGAAAAAGTTTTCATAAGCACCGGCCATTACGTGTTGTCCATTATCTATGAGCTCGCCTGTGTCATTATCTCTGAAAGAATACATCCTCCCGCCTGAGATGGCTCTCCTTTCAATGACAGTAACCTCGACACCTTTTTGTGCAAGTTCGATTGCAGATGATATACCGGCAATCCCCGCACCTATTATGATTACTTTTTTCTTCATTAGCATTTAAAAATTTAATGCAAAAATAATTATACAGACACAATAAATTTCAATTTACTTTCATATAGTAAATCTTAAGTTTACCACTCATAACAGCTTATAAACGTCTTACTTTTTTAAATAATTGAATATTCTTAATTTTGTATTCTTTAATTGCGGACGTGGCGGAACTGGTAGACGCGCTAGACTTAGGATCTAGTGGGGAAGCTCGTGGGAGTTCGAGTCTCCCCGTCCGCACTAAAGCATATCATTATTTTAGTCATTAATTATAAGCAGGTATTATTTTGGAAAAATCTATTAGAGAACTTGATGGATGTCAACGAGAGATTGAGATTAAACTAACTAATGAAGAATTGAAACCCCATTTTGATGAAGCATACAAAGAGGCACAGAAATATGCTGATATGAAAGGATTCAGAAAAGGTAAAGTTCCGATGAATTTAATTAAACAGTATTATGGAAAAAAAATCGAAGCGGATTCGCTTGAAACCATTTGTGATGATGAATTCCGAAAAATAATCAAAGAAGATGAAATCGCCGTTGTCGGGCAGCCGAATCTTTTTCATCTTGACAGAACCGGCGATGGTGTGGTATTCAAAATTTCTTATGAAGTTTTACCTGATTTTGAATTAAGTGAATACCGGGGTTTGACGATTGATGAACCTATTCATACGGTAACTGATGAAGAAATACAAGAAGAGCTCGATAATCTCGCTAAGAATAATGGGAAAATGGAACCGGCAGATGCTGTTAATGATGAAGGTCATATTGTAGGAATTAAACTGATTGAAATTGATGCACAGTCACAGGTGCCTATAATTGGTGAAAAGCCGATTGACACTCATGTTTATCTTGCAAATGAAACGGTAATGCCTGAACTGAAAGTTTCATTGTTAAATACAAAAGTCGGAGATACTTTTGTATTCCAGCCGAAGGAAACTGATAATTCTGCTCCTGATAAGACATACAAAGTAGAAGTTACAGAGATACAAAAATTAGTTCCTATTGAACTCACTGATGATTTCATTAAGGAATATACTAAAGAGAAGATGAATACATTGGATGAATTCAGAAGTGAACTCGAATTTCAAATGCAGGATGAATGGAACCATAAAAGTAGAACGGCAATGGAAGACCAGATTGTGAATAAAATAACCGAACTGCATACAGTCTCCACACCTGAATCAATAGTAAAAGAAGTTGCAAAAAACATGGCTGAGGATATTAAGAAAAGATATGCACATTTACCTGATTCGGCGAATATTTCTATTGAAAATATGATTCCCGGTTTAATGCCTGTAGCCGAAAGAACTGTCAAGTGGGAAATCATTCGCAAAAAAATCATCGAGAAAGAAAAGTTAGAAGTTGAAGATTTTGATATTGAAAATCTGGTTGAGACTGAAGCTGCAAGAACGAAGAGCGACCCTGATACTGTCAGAAGGGCATTGATGCAAAACAAAATGATAACAGAAAATATAATGCACAAAAAGCTGATGGATTTCATACTTGATTTTGCGATTACAAATGAAGTTCAATTTGATGAGCATGGACATTATCATCCTGATGGAGAACACCATCATCATGATGATGAGGAACACGAACATGTACATGTACTTTAATATATAAAAGAATATCAGGAACAATTCGTTATTGCATTGAAATTTAATTGTATAAAGAAAGGAAAATAAAATGGTTGACCAGCTTATACCGATAGTAATAGAGCAGACAAGCAGGGGAGAGCGTTCTTACGATATATATTCACGTCTTCTGAAAGAGAGAATAATCTTTATAGGAACAGCGATTGATGACCATATTGCTAATCTTGCTATTGCACAATTACTCTTTTTATCGAGCGAAGACCCTGTAAAGGAAATAAATCTATATATCAATTCACCGGGAGGAAGTGTCAGTGCAGGTTTAGCAATATATGATACAATGCAATTTGTCAAGCCTGACATTGTAACGATTTGTATGGGAATGGGAGCTTCTATGGCACAGGTTCTTTTATGTGCCGGAGCAAAAGGTAAACGTTTTGCACTTCCAAATGCCAGAATCTTGATGCACCAGCCTATCGGAGGAACACAGGGACAGGCAACAGATATCGAAATCTATACAAAGGAAATGCTCAAGATAAGAGAAACACTTTATGAAATAACTGCCAAACATACAGGTAAATCAGTTGAACAGATACATAAAGATTCTGACAGGGATTATTACATGTCTGCTAAGGAAGCTCTTGATTATGGGATAATTGATAAAATCATGACAAGTGCCGCAGAAATGAAACCGGAAGAAGAAGCTAAGAAGAAATAAGTTAATATCTTATTATTTTGTATTAATAATAAATTCTATAGAATTTCAATATTTAATTTTCAAATAATTAATTTGAAAATGAAAGGTAAAAACGTAAAAAAGGAGATAGTGAAAAATAATCAAAACTAAAATTTTCAATTAGTAATTAAACATTTTAAATTAATTGAAAATTGCAAAATTTGAAATTGAAAATTATTTATATCTATCATCAAAATTATTCTATATAATATTTTAATAATTATGTCAAAAGCTCAAATTCCATTTAATGATGAAATATACTGCTCCTTTTGCGGGAGGAGTGCTAAAGAAGTTTCAAGTCTGATTGAAGGGCCAAACCGTGTTTATATCTGTGATATATGCGTGCATAATTCGCAAGAGATTCTGAAAAAGAAATCAGGTTTTGAAACTACACTGTTCAATGACGGAGGTAAACTTCCGAAACCATCTGAAATGAAAAGTGAGCTTGATAAATATGTAATAGGACAGGAGTACTCCAAAAAAGCCCTGTCCGTTGCAGTTTATAATCATTATAAAAGAATTTTATCTGATGACTCTAAAGGTGAACTTGATGATGTTGAAATTGAAAAAAGTAATATACTTCTCGTTGGCCCGACAGGAACAGGTAAAACATTA
This sequence comes from Bacteroidota bacterium, assembly GCA_021824625.1. Classification (GTDB taxonomy): domain Bacteria; phylum Bacteroidota; class Ignavibacteria; order Kapaibacteriales; family UBA2268; genus XYC2-FULL-35-21. The sequence continues at coordinate 9,536 of JAKAKE010000032.1, forward strand.
CTTGCCCGGACACTTGCAAGGATACTTAAAGTTCCATTTGCAATCGCAGATGCAACAACAATCACCGAAGCCGGATATGTGGGGGATGATGTTGAAACCGTTTTGCTTCAACTCTTACAAAAAACAGATTACAACATCGAGAAAGCCCAAAATGGAATTATTTATATTGATGAACTTGATAAGATTGCACGTAAAAGCGAATCAAGAAGCATTACACGTGATGTTTCCGGTGAAGGTGTCCAACAGGCACTTCTGAAAATACTTGAGGGAACTGTGGCAGGAGTTCCACCAAAAGGTGGAAGAAAACATCCTGAACAAAACTTAGTGTTTATAAATACTGCAAACATTCTTTTCATTTGTGGTGGTGCATTTGAAGGGCTTGAATCAATTATAGCTCAGAGACTGAGAAAATCAACTATCGGATTTACTGCCGACATTGAAGAAGCAATCATATCTGATTTTGAACTCCTGAAAAAAGTTGAGCCTGATGACCTGTTGAAATATGGATTCATACCCGAATTAATCGGCAGGCTTCCTGTGTTGGTTGCACTTGAAGAACTCGATGACGATGCCATGATGAGTATCCTGACAAATCCCAAAAATGCTATCATCAAACAGTACCAAAAACTCTTTGCAATGGAAGATATTGAACTTGAATTTGAAGAACCGGCTTTAAAAGCAATCGTTCAAAAAGCTAAACTAAGAAAAACAGGTGCAAGAGGACTGCGTTCGATTACAGAAGAAATTATGCTGCCGATTATGTATGATTTGCCCGATAAAAATAATATACTGAAGTGTATTATTACCGAAGCTGTTGTTAAATCAGGCTCAGAACCGGAATACTCTCCGAAAGCCAAAGTCAAAACCAAGTCAGCATAAAGCCGACTTTCAAAATAAATTTGGGTAGAAAAAAATAAATTCTTAAATTGCAAGTCTATTAAATGTTCATTATTTAAAACATATATTTTGGTTTACTAATATGTTTGCAGTGGTTGAAATAGGTGGAATTCAGCTCGAAGTCCAAAAAAAGGCAGTGGTAAGAGTTCCTTTACTCAAGGGTAATCCCGGCGATGCAGTCGAGTTTAAAAACTTGCTGGCAGGCGGCGACGATAAATCCACAAAGATTGGAACTCCCTATATTACGGGTTCTGTCAAAGCTAAGATAATCGAGCATGGCAAGGATGATAAAGTTCTTATATTTCATAAGAAAAAAAGCAAAGGGCAAAGAAAATTGAACGGACACAGACAGCGTTTTACTAAAATCGAAATAACGGATATAAAACTGTCAGCCACCCGTAAAAAGAAAACAGAATCTGTAGAACAAGCTGAGGAAGGAGAATAATATGGCACATAAAAAAGGCGGCGGTTCAACACGCAATGGAAGAGATTCTAACGGCCAGAGACGCGGTGTAAAGAAATTCGGCGGTGAATTTGTTAAATCAGGCAATATTATTGTCCGCCAGTGCGGCACAAAATACCATCCGGGCAAAAATGTTGGTTTGGGTACCGATTATACTATATTTTCCCTGATTGAAGGTAACGTGAAATTTGAAAGAAAAGGCAGAGAAAAACAGCAGGTCTCTGTTTATCCAATAAACTAAATTATTCATACTCTACTTGCAAAATGAAACAGCCTCCCTTTGGGAGGCTGTTTTTTTTTATTAGTTTTTAAATATTTCAAATAACTTCATCTTCATCATCCAAATCTTCTTCTTCATCAATGTTTTCGAAATCGTCTTCTACGAATTCTTCTTCGAAGTCATCTTCACCTTCGTCAAAATCTTCATCAAATTCATCATCTTCGTCTATATCCTCATCCTCATCCAAGTCATCATCAAAATCCTCATCAAATTCATCATCGCTGAATTCCTCATCCAACTCCTCCTCATCGGTTATTCCCATTTTTGGAACTGAACAAATATTGTGAAGATTATATTTTGGAGTATCTGAAAAATCAATTTCAGGTTCATTAATAACAAAGTCCGGTAAAGCTTCTTCAATATGGGTTATATACTCGACCAATTCAGTCGTCTGTTTATCAGAATCAGCTTCGAAAAAGTTCATGACATCCTCAATATTTATGAAATATAATTTTGTACAAAAATAAAAGAATTATTATAAAAAAAAATATTTTTAAATTTCAAAATGTTTTTCAATATTATTATGTAAAATAAAAGTTGTTTAAAAAAATACATACAACTTTACAAATCATACAAACATTAAAACGAATAATGTAAAAAAATATTAATTTATTTATTTTTCTTTTTGAAATCTTTTTTGTCTTTTTTAAAATTTCTATGCTTATCGCCCGCCTGGTCCTCACGGATTGCTGCTCTTGCAGCTGCAAGTTTTGCTATCGGCACCCTGAAAGGTGAACAGGAAACATAGTTCAATCCGATGTTATGGCAAAATTCAACTGATGACGGGTCACCGCCATGTTCGCCGCATATTCCAAGCTTGATATTTTTTCTGGTTTTTCTTCCTTCATTAACTGCATGTTTCATTAAAAATCCGACTCCGGATTGGTCAATCGAAACAAACGGGTCAACTTTATAAATATCACGGCTCACATATTCAGGTAAGAATTTGCCTGCATCATCACGGCTGACACCTAAAGTTGTTTGTGTAAGGTCGTTTGTTCCGAATGAGAAAAATTCTGCAACGGTAGCAACTTCTTCGGCAGTGATTGCTCCACGAGGTATTTCGATCATCGTCCCAACCAAGTAATCAAATTTCACTCCTGTTTCTTTTATTACCTGTTCAGCAACTGCCCTTACAATCTCTTCCTGATTCTTTAGCTCTTTCACATGTCCCACAAGAGGAATCATTATTTCCGGTAGAACTCTTTTACCGCTCTTGATAACATTAACGGTTGCTTCAAAAATTGCCCTCGCCTGCATTTCTGTAATCTCAGGATAAATAATGCCCAGCCTGCACCCTCTCAATCCAAGCATCGGATTAAATTCATGCAGTGATTCAACTCTTTCTTTAATATCTTTCAAAGAAACGTTCATTGCTTTTGCCATTTCACCCTGACCGGCATCATCATGTGGTAAAAATTCATGCAGCGGAGGGTCAATTGTTCTGATTGTAACAGGCCTGCCATCCATTTCCACGAAAATACCTTCGAAGTCTTTTCTTTGGAGTGGAAGTAAATTTGCAAGTGCTTTTCTTCTTTCTTCAGGTGTATCTGACAAAATCATTTGACGCATAGGCCCAATTTTACCTTCTCCGAAAAACATGTGCTCGGTGCGGCATAATCCGATACCTTCGGCACCGAATGCAATTGCATTAGCACTCTGGTCCGGCTGGTCTGCATTTGTGCGTACACGTAAAACCCTGTACCTGTCAGCCCACTCCATTATTTGCTTATATATTAGATATGTCGGTGCATCTTCTTCTTTAAGGGTTTTATTTATGAGTACTTCTATGACCTCGCTTGGTTTTGTTTGTATATTTCCTTTAATAACCTCACCGGTTGTGCCATCTATTGAAATATAATCACCCTCTTTGATTATTATATCTTTACCTTCAACTCTCATTATTCTTTCTTTGTATTCAATTAATAAGGAACCGCATCCGGCAACGCAAACCTTTCCCATCTGCCTTGCAACGAGTGCCGCATGTGAGGTCATACCCCCGCGTGCTGTCAAAATACCTTCCGATGCATCCATCCCCCCGATATCTTCAGGTGATGTTTCTATTCTGACTAATATTACTTTATCACCCTTCTTAGCCCAATCCATTGCATCTTCCGCATTGAATACGACTTTACCTGTAGCGGCACCTGGACCGGCATTTAATCCTTTAGAGAGCAGGTTCCCGTCTGCAAGTGCTTTTTTCTTTGCAGTCAAATCAAATACAGGCCTGAGCAATTGATTTAGTTGGTCAGGTTCAATTCTAAGTAATGCTTCCCAGGGTTTTATCAATTTATCCTTGACCATTTCAACTGCAATTCTCAAAGCTGCCATAGCCGTTCTCTTACCAATACGGCATTGAAGCATATATAATTTTTTATTTTGAATTGTAAATTCAACATCCAGCATATCGCGGTAATGGTCTTCTAATATTTTCCTGATTTTTAGTAATTCATTGTATGATTTGGTATCTTTTTCAGCAAGTTGATTTATTGGAAGGGGTGTTCGTGTCCCGGCAACAACATCCTCACCTTGAGCATTCATTAAAAATTCACCATAAAATATATTTTCTCCGGATGCCGCATCACGGGTGAAAGCAACTCCTGTTCCGGATTCTTCACCCAGGTTGCCGAAAACCATTGATTGAATATTCACGGCTGTTCCCCACCAGTCAGGGATATTATTCAGCTTTCTGTAAATATTAGCCCTGTTATTATTCCATGAGCCAAACACTGCACCGATTGCTCCCCAAAGCTGTTCCTTAGGGTCTTCGGGAAAATCAATATCAAGTTTATTTTTGATTGCTTTTTTAAATTCCGACACTAATTCTTTTAAATCCTCTGCAGTCAGGTCAACATCAAGTTTAACTCCCCGTGCTTTCTTTTTTTCATCCAATATAACTTCAAATGGGTCGAGGTCATCTTTTCCCTGTGGTTTCAATTCAAGGACAACATCGCCATACATCGAAACAAAACGTCTGTAAGCATCATAAGCAAAACGTGGATTATTTGTTCTTTTGATTAATCCTTGAATTGTAGTATCATTCAAACCAAGATTTAAAACAGTGTCCATCATACCCGGCATTGAAGCCCTGGCTCCTGAACGAACCGAGACGAGAAGAGGATTATCAGGGTCTCCAAATTTGGCTTTCATTTCCTTCTCGAGTCTTTCGAGAGCTTTATCCACTTCCTGGTAAAGTGATTTTGGAAATGTTCTTTTATTTTTATAAAAATAAGTACATACCTCTGTTGTTATGGTGAAGCCTGCCGGAACAGGTAATCCGAGGTTTACCATTTCAGCAAGGTTTGCACCCTTGCCGCCAAGCAGATTTTTCATGGCTGCATCGCCATCGGCTTTGCTGCCTCCGAAATAATAAACATATTTTACATTTTCTTTTCTGACCTTCTCATCCTTCTTTTTAGTCTTTGTCATTTTTGCTCCTGTTTGAATAGTTATTTTATATTTATTAAATTAATTTCTAATTATATAAAAGGAATTGCAAATATAAATTAGAACTAACCAATCAACAAATTTAATTGAAATATATATTAGTAAATAATTTATTATAATATTAAGGTAAAATCTGTCAATTCAGTGTGTACAATATGATATAAAAAGGATATAAAAACAATAGGCGCTCAATTAACCGTTTGGAATAAAATGAAGGTATGTCCGTCATTCCCCTGCAGGATTGGATCATTTAAGCTTTTTTAAAATTAATTTTATATATAAGCGATATAGAATGGAAATTTTTCAGAAATCAATCAGACTAAAACCTAAATCAAGGGGATTTCATCTTGTATCATACGAAATAATTCAACAAATCCCTGAAATCAGTCAATTCGAAGTTGGAATCCTTAACATACTTATACAACATACAAGTGCCGGTCTGACAATTAATGAAAATGCAGACCCGACGGTGCGTCAGGATTTTGAGACATATTTTAACATGCTTGTTCCTGAAAATCCATCTCTTTATTTACATACTGCCGAAGGACTTGATGATATGACTTCTCATATAAAAAGCTCTATTTTTGGTGCTACTCTGACAATTCCTGTAACCGACGGGAAATTGAATCTCGGAACATGGCAGGGTATATATTTATGCGAACATAGAGACCACGCCCATTCAAGGAATTTGGTTGTAACGATTATCGGAGAAAAAAATGAATAAGGAAATAGCTGTTGTATTGACGAGCGGAGGCATGGATTCTGCATTATGTACCGGTATTGCCCTAAAGGAAGGATATGAGATTGCTGCTTTGCATTTGAACTACAAACAAAGAACCGAATCAAAAGAATTGAAAACTTTTAAAGTTTTAACGGAATATTATCATATAAATAGTAAACTCGTTGTAAATGTAGAACATTTGTCCTTGATTGGTGGTTCAAGCCTTACCGATAAAAATATTTCTATTGAAATGGCTGACCTGTCGAGAAAAGAAATACCACAAAGCTATGTTCCTTTCCGTAATGCCAATATACTATCAATTGCTGTGAGTTGGGCAGAGGTAATAGGTGCAAACGCTATTTATATCGGAGCTACACAGGCAGACGGCAGTGGTTATTCTGATTGCAGAAAAGAATTTTTCGATGCATTCCAGGAAGCAATAAATATTGGGACCAAGCCTGAAACCAGAATCAAAATAATTACACCTTTAATTAATTTGACAAAAAAGGATATTGTCATACTTGGGACGGATTTGAATATACCTTTCCATTTGACATGGAGCTGCTATCAGGAAGATGAAATTGCCTGCGGGGTATGTGATTCCTGTGCATTGAGGCTAAGGGGGTTTCAACAGGCAGGCATAGAAGACCAAATCCCATATAAAATAAAGCCAAATTACTTGTCAGGCTGTTAGGCTATAGTCTAACAGTCTAATTTCATTTTAATGTCAAATTTGGGATTTTCGTAATTAAACCTTATATTTGTATTCTTTTATAAAGTAGGAAAATTTTTTTGTATATATTTTAAAAGTATTGAGGAATAATGAATTACACAGGCCCAAAAGTCAGGTTATCAAGAAAACTTGGCATTGAATTAACTCAGAAATCACATAAATATTCTTCAAAGAAGCCATATCCTCCCGGACAGCATGGTGTTTCAAAACGCCGTACCAAACAATCTGATTACGGAAGGCAATTATTGGAAAAACAAAGGCTGAAGCTCCAATACAATATATCTGAAAGACAAATGCGTAATTATTTTGCGAAAGCAACACGCCTCGTGGGCAACACCGGAGATATACTCGTACAATTGATGGAATCGAGATTAGATGCTTTTATTTACAGGGCTGGATTGACTCGTTCCATATATGCTGCGAGACAGCTTGTAAGCCACGGACATATCAGAATTAACGGTAAAAGGGTAACTGTACCGTCCTGCCAGTTGAAAGCCAATGATTTGGTTACTATTAAAGAGAAGACACGTAAGAATGACAATATTCAGGATTCAATCAGGTCAGCGGCACCACCTACATACATAGAAATATCAAAGGCTGATTTTTCTGCTAAGTATCTTTATCTTCCAACACGTGAAGAAATAGGTGTTATATGTGATGTTCCGCTTGTTGTAGAATTCTATTCAAGATAAATTGTAATACAATTTCAATTAAATACCTCTTATGTTTTGCATGGGAAGTATTTTCTTTCAATTTTTCTTCAATCTGTACGTTATTCAAAATTATTTTGTAAAAGATAAAAATATTACTTGCAAACTATGTTTGCAAGTAATATTTTTGCGACAATTTAAAATACATAAACTAATTGGTTTTATTATATGTCAACACCGATAAAAATTAAAGAAGGCAACCAGATGTTCTGGACACCGGAACTGGCTCAGTACCTCGAAGATGCACCATGGCCCGCATCGAAGGAAGAACTTATTGATTTTGGCAACAGGACAGGATGTCCCCAGCAGGTTCTCGATAATCTTAATGAACTCGAGGATTCCGATGAATTAATTGAATCCATGGAGGACCTCTGGCCCGAATATGAAGATATGTCAAATGAAGAGTATTTTTATAATGATAATGAAGAGGAGCAGTATTATTAGCATTTTTTATAAATCTTATTAGTTATTATATCGGGGAATTTTCTTTCCTTGTCTCCTTCATATATGAGAGAAATTCATGATACATACTATTTTAAAAACCTATCCAATTATCCTATTGAATTTTCTTTCATTAGTTTTACCCTGCCAATTTAATTTTCTATTAGCGCAGAATAAAAGCAGCCATGATTTAATTCCCTCACTTGTTAATAAATTCCAGTATGAAATCGGTGAAATAAGATTTATTGGGAATTATTCTTTCAGTAATTCTGAAATTATTAATCTTCTTGCATCGAGACAAACAAACAGAGGTATTGACCACAAGATTTTACTTTATTACGATGTAAATTTGAAATATCCATATGCAAAGAAAATTATTCCTCAGATTATGATTAATTCGTTCGACCAGGCTCTGCTCACGATGATCAATGAAGTGCAATTCTTTGAACAGTCCAAAGCTGAAAATGATGTCATTTCAATTCAGGATTTTTATAATCAAAACGGTTTCCACAAAGCAAAAGTCAGTTACACATTTGAAGCAGACATAAAAAGACAAATAAATATATTGTCATTTTATATAAATGAAGATTCTGCATCAATAATAAGCGGTATTACTTATCAGGGTTTGGATTCATTACCTATGGATTTGGATAAGGATGTTAAATCATTGATGAAAGTCAGGGATGGTCAGAGATTCAGCGAAGAAAGGATTTTTTCAGAAGTCAGGTCTATACAATACAAACTTCTTGACAACGGTTATTATTATGCAAAATTCGATATGCCAATAGTATTGAAGGATACAACTCAAAACAAAGACAGCATAATTATTACTTTCCATACAGGTAAGAGACAAAAGATTGATGCCATTGATTATATTGATAGCACAAAAGGACAGAAACTTGTTTTAAATGGCATGAAAAATAAGCAGCTCGATATAGAAATCGGAGACTGGTATTCAATAAGTAAAGTGAACAAGTCAAATAACAATTTGTTGTCACTCGGCACTTTTGATATTGTAAGCATTGACACATCTTCACTATTTAGGAAGCAGACAGATTCAACCCTATCGCTATTAGTATTCACCCAATACCGAAAACAACAGGAATGGGGAGTCGGCTTGTACCTCAATAGAACTGCAATTGATAATTTTACAAATTTTGGTGGTGAGCTTTCTTATTCTCATAAAAACATTGGCGGAATAGCACAAAATTTTAATATATTCGGAAGACTTGAATTCTCAGACATAAGTCGCGGATTAAAAGAACTACAAACACAGTTAGGTGTCTCACTGGCTCAACCATTGTTCTTTACAATTGATAAGGCAAGATTCGGATTTGCCGGGCAATTAATTTATTCGTATTCTAAAATCTTTTCAGAACTTCAATTAAGTACTATTTCTTTACCAATAAAATTCCCGGTTAAATTTCCTGAATTTACATTTATTCAATTTGGCACTTTTGATTTTCTCACTGAAAGACAAGTACCAATGAATTTCGATGAAGCATATCAGAAAGAGTTGGATAAAGCCGATAGCGTTTCAGAAAAAGAAAAAATCAAAAGCAGTTTCAAAATTTATGAAGCTCTTAATAAATACAGGCACGCAACCGGTATGTTCGTCCCTTCAGCTTTCATATTCGGAGTTTCATTAATTGGTGATAAAAGAAATGATATTTTTAATCCTTCTTCTGGATATTACTTTAATTTTTCTCTCGATTTGACAATACCAAAACTTTGGTTTATACCGGAACTTGGAATTGCTCAATTTTACAGGGCTCAGACGAGTTATTATCTATTCACACGACTAAGTCCGACAACGGTATTCGCTTTTAAAGTACGCGGAGGTCTAACAATTTGGGGTAACCAGATTGATACTTATGTTCCTGTTGAAAGGCAATTCTTTGCGGGTGGAGCCAACAGTGTGAGAGGATGGTCATCCAGAAGATTGAGATATCCCATGCCAAAGGAATCTGAATTTCCTAAAAATACTCTTGATTTCTTCCAGGACTTTGTCGGAAGCGGCGTAATACTCGAAGGTTCAATTGAATTTAGGTTCAGGTTCCCAAGACCGGCAAACTTTGATGCTTTGATGTCTGAAATTATCTCAAACATAGTATTGACTTCATTTGTAGATTGGGGTAATACCTTTCACTGGTATTCAAATTATAATTACGAATATAATTGGTACGATTATTTTACAAAGCTTGCTGTTGCTGGTGGCATTGGGTTAGGGTATCTTTTACCTGTGGGTCCAATCAGAATGGATTTGGCTCTGCCTATATATGACCCGTCAGTCGAGAGAGACAATACAATATTCACACGTGAAAATGTTATGAAAGACTTGAAATTTCACATAGGACTTGGTTATTCCTTCTGATTTTTACCACCTAATCATTAAATTTATCCCTGTCCCATATCTAATATCGGGTGTGATAATAAATGTTAAATCATCTGAAACTGAAAAATCATAAAGGTGTGCTCCGACATAAGCATCAACTGCGGCGAGAATATATACTCCGAGTAGATAAAAAGCACTCATGTCGCGGTTGTCTCTGTAATACTCTTTATATCTACTTAGAGAATCAAGCGTAAATTTATTTTTTTCCTGATTATTTTCACTTTTAACTAAATCATATAGATTTTGTGTGTTCTGAAATTTTCCATTGAAATAATATATACTATAACCCAATGCACAAGCACCGCCAAGGAACAACGGTGCTTTCCAATAAGAGCCGACATATACTTGTCCCGCTCCCGGCAAAATCAATGAAAGGCCTACTGCAAGGAATGGGGACTTTTGCATTTCAAACAATTTTACCCTACTTGTATTCTTTTCAGATGCTGTCGTTTGTGTGCTGTCTTGAGAATATGAATCGCTTAAATCAACTGCTGATAACAGCAATAAAAAAATTAAAAATTTCAAACTGATATTAATTATTTTCTTATTCAATTCAATCCTTCTTATGAATTAAGAACAGCAATTGCTTCAATTTCGATTAAAACATCCTTTGGCAGTCTGCAAACCTGGTATGCCGCCCTGGCAGGCTTGCTTTCAGCAAAATATTTATTATATATTTCATTCATTTGGGCAAAATGATTCATGTCAGTTAATAACACAGTCGTTTTTACCACATTATTGATTGCCGCATTAACCGATTCAAGAATAGCAAGAACATTTTTTATTGCCTGCTCAGTTTGCGTTACGATATCATCTCCGGCTAATGTCCCATCAGGTTTAAGTGGTATTTGCCCTGAAATAAATAATAATTCACCTTGTGCTGCAACAGCCTGCGAATATGGTCCAATTGGACTTGGTGCCTTATCGGTAAAAACAATTTTTTTCATCCCATCTCCAAAATAATTTCAATAAATAAACTGCAAACTTAAATAATAATTGTAACTTCGGTTTCATCACTAAATAATAACTTTTTTCCAAGCAATGCCGCACCAATAATTCCTGCGTCCTTAGTAAAATGTGCCTTGCGGATTTCAGCCCTGGATGCTATTGTTGGCAATGCACGTTGTTTTATCGTATAAAGTGCCGAATCAAAAAGTATAGAATCGGACATTGAAATACCTCCACCAATTATAGCAATTGATATATCCAGTAGATTCATTGCTGATGCAATCCCGGCACCAAGATAAAAACCAATTTTTTTGAAACATTCAATTGAGGCAGTATCATTTTCAGAAACCGAATCGGATATTGAACTCACATCAATATTATTATTTTGATTCAAAATAGAATCAGGATATTTATTTAATATATTTTTTGCAAGTACAATAATTTGTTTTCTGCCAATCAATTCCTCAAGAGTTCCCGAACGAAATGAAACTGAATAATTATTTTCATCATCATTAACATCAATAATCGTATGTCCGATTTCTCCTGCTCCTCCTGAGTCACCGCGAAATATTTTTCTATTTATAATAATAGCTCCTCCAACACCGGTTCCAAGAGTAATATAAATAAAATTTTTCAGTTCTTTGCCTGCACCAAGCTCTAATTCTGCGATGGCTGCGGTATTTGCGTCATTGTTTATTGCAATTGGGATTGGTATTATCTCCGCTAGGATCTTTTTCAATGGCAGGTCAATCCATCCCGGCAGGTTCGGCGATATTCTTACTACACCTTCATCGGTTACAATTCCCGGTACACCTATACCCACCGATTTTAATTCAGGAAAATTAACTTTTGTATCGAGAATTATATTTTTAATATTATTAATAACTTCTTCAGGCCCCATAACAGCGTTCGTTGGAATTGATGATTGTTCGATCAGATTACCATCCTCATCAATTATACCTGATTTGAGATTTGTCCCGCCTATGTCAATTCCAAGATACATTAACTACTCTGTATAAAATCTTATCATATTGAAAATAGCATTTTCGCAAACCTTGCAGTATGGCTTCTTTCCTTTGCTGAACATTATACAATCAACCATAGGCCTGTAAATACCCTGCGAAGAATAGCCCCCACCCTCGAAAGCACCAACTTCCCCGGAATATTTACTTGTTTTAAAAAATCTGTCTAAATTATCATTGCGTTTCTTTTCTGCTGTTTGGTATTCTTTCTCTGCAGATTTAATCCGGCTTTCTGGAGCGTTTGAGGTTTTTAATTCAGAAATATTTTTCAGAAGTTTTGCTCTTTCAACACCCCATTCTTTATCCATTTTTTCATAATCTGCTTTTTCCCAGAGAGATGGTATTTCAATACCGGGAGTAATAAACTCTCTCCATTTTAAATCGCCTTTATTTATTAATGCTGTCAAATTGGGTTCAGTCGGTTCGATTCCTTTTGGATAAAAATCATTATAGGAAACATCGGAAGTGTAGTACTCATCACCTAATCCTGCGAAAGCATGGCCAAATTCATGTAGAAAAACATACTCATTCCAGACATTGTTATTGACAAAAGTTGCAAACTGGTTATATATACCGCCACCTCCATACTTACTTGTATTGGCCATTATGTAAATTACGTCATAAGGTGCATGAGCAGCAACATCACGCAATGTTTTATTATCTTCAGTCAGCAAATACCTGTCAGAACCTAATGAGTTAAATGTGGCATTAACTGCTGTTTTTTTGTAAATCTTATTTTGTGGAATGTCAATTCCGCTTTCTTCTGATGGTTTGTAGATACCGTAGATGTTGAATTTGTCTTGATTTGTCTTATAAGGTTCCTGTGAAAAAAATACTTCTGTGAATCTCTTAATGTCTTCGAGGAATTTCATATCCTCATTTGAATCGTATCCCTCGCTTATGATTACAACATCAACTTTATCGTGAGGATTGCCTGAAACATGGCTTTTATAAACTCTTACCGATTTATCAATTATATTATCTCTGTTGATATTAATATCTGATGGGTCTATCTCAATCTGATAAATCTGAACAAGCTTTTGTTCTTTATTTCTCAATTCAATTGTAAATTTTATCTTATTCTTTGGCAAAGGTATCAAAACGGATTCATGATAAGCCTTTACTTGTCCATTGATTGCAGGTGTGGTTGTTCTATACTCACCGAAGTATGTATCATATCCTTTAGAGAATATCAAATTACCCGAGGTTGCATCATAAATCTTGCAATAATATCTGCCATTGTCGAATTTGTCTATTGTATTTTTTGTACTGCCTGCCCATATACCATACTCATAAGCTTTATCGAATACTATTGATTCAGTCTTAGCATCACCGATATGGAGATAATCAATCCTCAAGGTTTTATCAATGAAAAAATCATCGAATTTTACTTGAGAATAACTTGAGTAAAAAGAAATAATGAGAAATATAAATAATGTAGATGATAATTTTTTCATAATTGTTGCCAATATGTAATTGATTTTACTTTTCTTTTTTATGTTCAATTAAAAATACTTTTTCGCCGGGTTTGAGCATACCGTATTTTTCACGGGCAACTCTTTCGATTTCGGTATTATTATTTTTTAATTCATAAATTTCATGTTTAAGTGAATCATGAATCTTTTCTTCATCTTTGATTTTCTGTTTAAGTCCGATTTTCTGATTTTGCAGTTTCAGTCTTGTATATAAGCCATAATTGGAAAAGAGAAGGAAGCCGAGAACGATTGCCAGCAAAAGCAAAGTAATGATCAGCTTTGGATTTTTTGTTTTATCTATTATGAAGTTTTTGATTCTTCCTATCACATTCACCTCATAAAGTTAATTACGAATTATGAATTACGATATAAACTGATTAACAAAACCCTCTTTATTTTACTTTGCAAATCTTTTTAGAAAATCAGCAAATTTATCCATTTCTTCTTTAGAACGCTTTTCTGTTACTGCAATTAACAATCCCTGCTTACATTCAGGATACCTTGATGTATCAATACCTGCAAGTATTTTTTCCTTTTCAGCTTCTTCAATAATTATTGAAGCCGGTACAGGTGTTTTAACAAGAAATTCCTTGAAAAAAGGGTTTTCACTTAATAAACTAAAACCATTTATTTCCTTAATTTTTGATGCAAGGTAATGAGCTCTCTGAAGGCATTGTTCTGCAACATCTTTTATTCCCTGCTTACCCATGGTTTCCATATAAGCCGTAGCAGCAAGCATGAACAAACCTTGATTTGTACATATATTTGATGTTGCTTTTTCCCTTTTAATTTGCTGTTCACGTGTCTGAAGTGTTAGAACATACCCCCTATTTCCATCTGCATCTTTTGTTACACCTGATAATCTGCCGGGCATCTTTCTCACAAATTCCTGTTTTACTGCAAATATTCCGAGATAAGGGCCACCGAAACTCAATGGTATTCCCAATGACTGTCCTTCGCCGATTACCACATCAGCATTGTATTCACCCGGTGCCTGTAATACACCAAGTGATATCGGGTCAACCGATACTATGAATAATGAACCGTTGGCGTGAGCGAGCTTTTCTATTTCATGAACATTTTCCAGGTTGCCATAGACATTTGGTTGTTGAACAATAACAGCGGAAACATTATTATCAATTGCTTTTTTCAATCCTTCAATATCACATGTTCCATCTTCTGAAACAAATTCTTTTAAAATCAGTTTTTTCCCACTGCTAATTGTGCTGACAACCCTTTTGTATTGAGGATTAACAGAGCCGGCATAAAGAAATGTTCCCCTTTTATTGTGCGCATGAGACATCAGCACTGCCTCTGCCATTGCACTACCTCCGTCATACAAAGACGCATTCGAAACATCCATACCTGTTAGTGTGCAAATCATTGATTGAAACTCATACATTGCCTGAAGTGTACCCTGCGATACCTCAGCCTGGTAAGGTGTGTATGCTGTTTTAAATTCAGGCCTTTCCAATACCATGCTAACTATTGTCGGTATGAAATGGTCATAAGCCCCGCCGCCAAGATAACAGGTATAATTACTTGCATCCTTGTTTTTGTTTGCATAAGACTGCATAAGCTTAACAACCTCATATTCGGATAGTTTTGGTGCAATATCAAGAGGCTTTTTTAATCTGATTGATTCCGGTATATTTTCAATTAATTCTTCAAAAGATGAAACGCCAATTCTTTCTAACATCTGTTTTCTATCATCATCTGTATTCGGTACAAAAGACATTACAACTCCTAATAACAACTAAATTCACAAAAAATTAATACGAAATACAAAATTAGGGTTTTATGAGGTGCTTACCAAAAGGAAATGGAAATACATACAATTAATTAATTTACATTAAATTGTTTTTGAATTAGATTATGTTAAATTTATATGATTATTTATAAACATCACCTCTTTTATCAATTTCGAAAATTTGAATCTCTAATAGTTCATTGTCAATTTTATAGATGATTCTGATTTTTCCTACTCTCATACTAAAGAAATCTTTCCAACTTCCTTTTAATTTTTTTATTTGAAGTATGTTATAAGGTATTATTCCAGTAGTATTGTAACAATTTAATAATTCCTTTATTTTTAGTTGCACTGTTGTTTTGGTTTTAGGATTTAGTCTCTCAAGATTTTTAATTGCATTATTATGAATTTTAACTTTCATTCATTACCCAATCTGTCATATCAACAAAGTCTTCTTTTTTGTATTTAGAAGATGAGCCGTATCTTTTTTCAATATCTTTCATTTCTTCATCCGATACTGTTGGTATAATGGTATCATAAAATTTAATACGTTCTTCTCTGATGATTTCGAGAAGTACATCCCTGAACATTTCCTTTATTAAAGTTTTTTCTTTTAAAATATCAGGCATAATTACACCTATGTTTAAATTAATATTTGTTTTTCAAATTTAATGACGGAATAAATACTAATCAAGTATAATCAAAAAAAAGTGCAGTTAGAAACGTCCACCTGCACTTTATCAAAATATTATGATTTTCTTATAACTGCTTAGATGCAAAATCCCAGTTCACTATGTCCCAGAATTTTTCTACGAATGTCGGACGTGCATTGCGGTAATCAATATAATAAGCATGCTCCCACACATCTAAAGTGAGAATAGGTTTCTTGTCGAGAGTCAGGGGAGTGCCTGCATTGCTGAGCTGAAGAATTTCCAAAGTGCCGTCAGCACTCTTTGCCAGCCATGTCCATCCCGAACCAAACAAAGTAACAGCCGCTTTCGAGAATTTCTCTTTAAAATCCTTGAATGAGCCGAAGTATTTGTTGATTACATCTGCAATGTCTCCGGTAGGAGTTCCACCACTGTTTGGTGAAAGACAGTTCCAGAAAAAAGTGTGGTTATAAACCTGAGCCGCATTGTTGAAAATGCCGCCTTCTGCTTTTTTGATTATATTTTCAAGTGTGAGATTCTCGAATTGTGTTCCGGGAATAAGGTTATTCAGGTTATTCACATAAGCCGCATGATGCTTGCCGTAATGATAGTCTAATGTTTCCGGTGAAATGACCGGATTTAGCGAGTCCTTCGGAAAAGGAAGCGCAGGTAATTCGAATTTCATAATTCCTCCAAATTTTATGTTAAAAAATAGATTTAAACTTCAATCTTTATCGCCCCCTTTCTCAAAGGGGGATTAAGGGGGTTTCCTTAATTTTACAAAATCATTATTAATGGATTAATGACTTTTGACTAAGGACCATTGACTTAAGACTATTCACTGATTTTATCCATGACATCCACAGGTCAAACTATCGTTCGGCGACAAGAAAGAAAATCCTTTTCCTTGTTCGTTGTCAATAAAATCTATGGTTACACCCATCATATAAAATAAGCTTTTCGAATCTATAACTATTCTGAGGTTGCTTGATGTAAACATACGGTCCTCTTCGCCTATTCTTGCGTCAAATCCAAGAACATAACTCATACCGGAACAACCGCCGCCTTTTGTGCCTATTCTGAGAAAATACCCGTCGGGTACATTACTTGATTCGAGAATTTTGTGTATCTCGTTTATAGCAGATTGTGAGATTAATATATCTTCTTCAGCGTCTGCTCCGCTGACGCCTGTGGTTATTCTTTCGAAATCTATTGCTGTATCTGTCATATTTTCATTCAAAGTTTCAGTCATATAATACCCTTCACAAAATTCTAAACATCATAATCAACATAAACATTATCAGTCAACGGATGGGACTGGCAGGTCAATACATATCCTTCTTCAATTTCCTCATCAGTCAAACCGTCTCTTTCGTCCATTTCCACTTTACCGCTTTTCAGCATAGCCCTGCATGTTGTACATACTCCAATCTGACAGCTAAACGGAGGGTCAAGCCCTTCGTTCATAGCCGCTTGCAGTATTGTCTCATCAGGTTCAACATCGAAGCTGTGCTCCTCTGCATATAATTTTATTTTAACAGTTCTTTTCTGAAATTCTAAATCCGACATTAATTATCGTCTTTTATTTTGATTTCTATAAGACTGATTAATTATTGAAAAATTGTATGAATTTATCGTAAAATAAAATAAGGTAACACTTTCTTTGTTTCACCCGAAATAACCCGGATGAAATAGCTGCCTGAGGCAAGCTCATTTAATTTAAAAATAAATTTTTGATTCCGAAACTTAATTCCATCGAGTGTAATATCGTCATTCAATATGTCAGAAGGGTTACTAATAAAATTGCCTATATTGCTGAGCATTACACATGACACTTCCGAATTGTATTCGTTCTCTGATAGAACTTCCACAGTTGCGGTAATATTGCCGGGATTTGGGTATGGATTGCTTACTACCAAATTTCTCCATGAACCCTTTGTTTTAACAACCACTGGAATAAAACATTTACTTCTTCCATTATAATAAGCCGTATCGCCAACAGCTTTTACCGGTATTGTCAATGTATCGCATAAGTCATTTAGCTGAAGTGTGTCCCACTGCTCTTCAAGTGCTGAAGGCAGATAGCAAAGTTCAAGCTCTCTTCTTTCTTTAGCTGGTATAACTATTGGTAATTGCGATTGAGGTATTGAAAATTCAATGTTCCTGAATAATCTTACGTAATCCAATACCAGTTGTTGAGTTCCTGTATTTTGGAGTAATACTTTAATACATTTCAAGTTCCCAAATTCGGTTTTGCCAACATAAATTTTTCCACTATCTAATGGTGCAAGCACCAGTAAAGAAGCAGGACGGCTATAAATCACTCCGTTAAAGTCAACGGACTTGCCGGATGCGGAGCTATAAGCTGTCAATGTGAAAACTCCATCCTCCAACGGATTAATTAAAGTGATTATGACATGAACTATACGTGAAGGTAAATTTTCTATAACGGTTATTTTAACATTAACATTTTCTGTCCCGGAGAGCTCGACCCGGTTTATATAGTTGCTGTCTGCAACTGTAATATAATAATTATCGCAGTCGAAAGACGAATCAATTATTTCCGATGCCTTATTATCATAAGCCAAACCGTGTACAGTCAGACCCAATGTATCACAAAAATTTGTTAAGAGCAAAGTATCTGAGAATAGGCCACTAAATTCCGAAATGAAACAAATTGTAAGTTGTTTTTGCTGATTTGATGGAATTACCATTGGCAATTGATTACCCGGGACGGAAAATTCCTTATTAGAATAAAACATTGCCGAATCGAGTGTAATATCTTCGGAGCCTTTGTTTTCTAAAATTATATTTATACATTTAACAGCATTTACAATAGTATCAACAATAAATATTTTAGTTCCTTCAACAGGTAAACTTGCAAATAGGTATGAGAGGCCGCCGTGAATTGTATCGGTAATGTCAGTTGATAAACCGGTATTGTTACTAAAGCATGTTACATTAAAAATTCCGTCCCTTCTTTGGTCAATCAATGTGATAATAACATGCACAGCTATTGCCGGAAGCGGCTCTACCACTGATATAGCAACATTTCTATTATTTGGTCCGGTCAGTTCAACACTGTCAATCAGATTCGAGTCTGAAACAGTGAAATAATATTTAAAACAATCCTGACTTATATCTGAAATAGCAGGTGGTGAGTATGAAACAGAATCCATTAATATTTCAACTGTGTTCAAGCTTTGGTTCCGGTTATCATTTCCTCCAATTGCCAAAACGACATTTTTGCCAGGGTCATTTGGGTCGGGCATAGAAACTGCCGCAAAATTATATCTTGCAAAGTTCAGGTCTGGTGCAGGGGCAGTTTCATTAGTATTAAAATTATACCATTCACATTTGTTTGTGCATTTATTATAATCATAATATCCTCCTATCACCAATACTGAATCATTATTAAATTGAACCATCGGAAATCGAAACCTTCCGGTTAATATTTTACCTGAATTAATAAATTGGCCATTATTTTCAATATAAACTTCATCTGTAACAATTGCTGGCGAATCTTCGTAAATACCTCCTATGATTAATAATCTATTATCAAAAAGTTTAATCAATGTGGGCATATTTATTTTAATATTAACAGAATCAATAATTATCCAATTATCATTTATTAAATTATATTCATAGATATATTTACTACGATTACTATTTGTGCCACCTTCTCTACCGCCAAATGATATAATTTTTCCATTGGATGTTGTGCCACATACTCCATCACTTGTTGGGAAGGGAAAAGGATTAATCAACCTGCTTTGACCTGTGTTTATATCGAATATTTCAATATCAGACATAACTCGTGTATCACCATGCCTACCACCAATTACAATAATTTCATGGTCATTTAAAAATTCAGCGCAATGCTGCCATCTCGGAATTTGAAGTGTACCTAACAATCTCCATGTTCTAGTAGAATTCACAAACATTTCCACTGCAGGTGTTAATTGATCTGTACCAGAAGTACAACCACTTATTACTATAATATTTGAATCTTTAGTTACAAGTGTTGCGAAATATGCTCTTGGGAAGAACATAGAAGGACCAGATAAAATTGTATCCTTTGCAATATCAATTATCTCACAAGATGATAAATCTTTAGTGGTATTTGTATTATCATAACCGCCTATCACAAGTATTTCTGTTTTACTTATTGCAACAGCACTATGTAATTGACGGTGTTCTTTGAGATTTCCAAAAATTTTCCATTTAAGATTTGATAATAATTCTTGGGGTAATAAAATAATTTGAATAAAAATCAATATAAATAACAGGAATCTTTGCGAAGCCTTTGTGATGGATTGTATTTTCAAATACCTAATATTTTCATGATTTAATTTCATCGCATCACAAAATAAGGAAAAATTCTTTTTCCGTCAATTGTTTCGACTACAATAAAATACATTCCGGTTGATACATCCGTAAGGCAAATACTGTATTCTTTCTCTATGAATTCAACACTTCCGGTTTGCCATTTGTCTTTTTCAATCGCTTCGGAATTTTTTATAAATTCTGCCTTATAATCGTATAAATAACATTTAACAGAAGATTCAAAGTTTTCAGTAACATTAATCGAAACAATTTCACTTCCCGGGTTCGGGTATGGATTACCAACCAATATAGAATTACCGGGAATAAGTGTCTTACCTTTAATAGGTATTCCGCAATTACTTTTTCCTGTATAAAACACAGTATCTCCGATTGCCTTTACAGGTATTCTCAATGTATCGCATAAATCCCCTAATGATAGAGTGTCAAATTGTTCTTCCAATGATGACGGCAAATAGCATAACTCCAATTCCGCAGTGTCTCCTGGTGGAATTATCAATGGTAGTTGTGCCTGCGGTATTGAAAATTCTATGTTAGTGTCCAATCGGGCATAATCCAGAACAAAGTCCTGCGAACCTGTGTTTAGAATTAAAACTTTTATGCACTTCAATGTTCCGGAAGGTGTTTTTCCAACAATAATTTTACCGCTGTCGAGTGGAGCAAGAACTTTTAGAACAGAAGGATTTCTGTTAATTACTCCGCTTACATCAATCGTTTTATTTGTAGTATAGCAATAGCAGGTAACGTTAAAAACTCCATTCTGGTTTGGGTCAATGAGCGATACTTTAACATGCACAACCGTTGAAGGAAGTGTTTCATTTACTAAAATTTTAACATTAAAATTACTTGTACCGGTAAGTTCAACTTTGTCAATGCCATTAACATCAGTTACAGTAAAATAATAATTACTGCAATCGGAGGAAGATTGAGTGAGTTTTGGAGGGTCAGAAGGAATATCTTGTTCTAAGATTTCAATAGATTTTGTGCTTGTGCCGTTTACTAAACCCCCAATTGCTAAAATGACATTATGTTCATTTCCTGGTAATGATACTGAACAAAAATTGTGTCTTGAATAATTGAGTGAGGGAGCAACTGTTACACCATTAATTTTTGGAATGAACCAATCACATTTGTTTGTATTAGAACCTGAGTTGGTTAATCCTCCAATTATTATCACGGTATCTGAATTAAATTCTGACATTGCGAATCTAATTCTTTCTACCATCATCATTCCCGCTAAAGAAAAATCCCCATTTTTTTCTAAATAAATTTCTTTTGAAAAATCAGTGGGGGATTCCCAATGACTTCCACCAACAAGTAATAATTTTTTATCCCATAATTTCATCATATATGGAATTTGAACCTTTGAATTTAAAGAATCATCAATAATCCACCAATCGTTTATTTTATCATATCTGTATATATATTTTGTTCTGTTACTATTTACACCTCCGTCTCTACCCCCAAAGAAAAGCAATTTATTATTGGATGTATAACCACTGACCCCATCACTTGTTGGGAAAAGATATGGATTGACTAATCTACTTAGCCCAGTATTTATATCAAAAATTTCAACATCATCCATCACATCAGTATTGCCATGTCTGCCGCCGACTATAAGTATTTCATGGTCGTTTAAAAATTCTGCATTATGCTGCCATCTTGGGATCTTTAAATTCCCAATTAGTTTCCAGTTTTTTAATTTCTTATCATATAATTCGACAGTTGGGG
Organism: Bacteroidota bacterium; assembly: GCA_021824625.1. GTDB lineage: Bacteria > Bacteroidota > Ignavibacteria > Kapaibacteriales > UBA2268 > XYC2-FULL-35-21. The sequence goes on from JAKAKE010000032.1 coordinate 31,543, forward strand.
TTAGAATATTCATACTTCGGGTACAACCGCTTATAACAATAATATTTGTATCTTTTGTTACCAATGTAACAAAATAAGCTCTTGGGGTATTCATTGAGGGTCCGGGTAAAATAGTATCATTTATTATGTCAATAATTTCACAAGTTGCTAAATCTTCATCTGTGATTGTGTTATATCCACCTATTACAAGAACCTCATGGTCACTTATTGCTACTGCACAGTGTAGTTCACGGGGATATTGCATGAATCCAAATTCTTTCCAGGCTAATTGAGCAAAGAGGACATTCGATGTGATAAAAATAAATAGGAAATAGAATATAATGTTATTTTTCATGACTAATACCCCAAAACAGATAAAAGTTATCTTTATAGAATAAAAGAATTCTGTTTATTAATTTATTTTATATAAAAATACAAAATTTTCTTATTTCTTATACCCAATGGCATTAATCAAAGCAAATTAATTATAAAATATATTTACCGGGCTCAGGAGGAATAAATTCATCTTCTGAGATTTTCTCCATCATAAACATTAAAGCCCAACCTTTTTTATAATTCTTCGAAATTAAATAAAAAAACCATCTAAAAAGATTTGAAATTAATAATGGAGGCTTCATTTCAGAAAAATCAAAAATTGGGAGGTATCCTCCATCTCTAATATCAAGCATTTTCCAACCTGTATTTTTTGCAATGATTCTTATTTCATGATATGTTATTGGACTAATATGTCCATACTCTAAATCATAAGGCATAAATTGGTGATAATAACCACTTCTTAAAAAATAAATTCTCGACCAAAAGGAAGTTATGTTTGGAGTTGATAATATTAATTTACCACCCGGTTTAACAACTTTTCTTATATCTCTTAATAACTCCCATGGATTTTCAACATGCTCAATAACTTCAAGACATACTGCAGCATCAAATATTTCATTTACTGAATTATAAACACCTTTGTTGATATCAAGTTTAAGAAAAGGAATTTCCTTGGGTTTCCAATTTTCTTCATCGAAATCAAGGGCTTTTACTTTATAATTATCATCATTTAATCTTTTTGAAAAAGCACCTTGCCCTGCACCTATATCAAGAACTGTACTGCCGGGTGATACAAATTTTTTGAAAAACTCAAAGGCTTGTTCATGTAATTTGTAATCGGCACAAATCCGAATTCCATTATAAAATTCATCTTTTTTTGGAGTAGTAGATATTAATTTATTTCGCATATTGAAAAATAATTTATTAAAAAAACATATTCAATTTACAAATAATTCAATTTCTTACAAAAACTCAAATTGTTAAATTAAGTCTTAGCTCAATATTTTTTTCAGAAAGTAAAAGATTGCACAGTTTTTTTCAACTTTATACAATTTATTTCTTGAGCTTTTTTTCTTTTCTTAAATAAACAGATTTATGACATAATATAAATTAAAATATTAATTTCTTGAATTTTTATTATTTTTTTAAATAATTTTATAAAAGTGAATTTATATTGTAATATTTTATATAAATTATAAATCAAAGATTTATAGATTTCAACAAACAATTTGGAAAATTAATTTAGTTTATTGATTCATAACTTGTCATTTATTAAATATCTTTTATAAATTATTAGGAGAATAATAAAATGAAAGCTATTAATGGGTTTTTGGTTACTTTAATTTTTGCCAGTATAATAGGTTGTAATGACCGTCCCCAGGAAGTAGATACAACCTCATTATTTACGAATGATTCATCATTAATTTGTTATTTCCCTTTTGACAAAAATATTAACAATTTATCAAAATATTTATTAGGTGTTATACCATCTAATATAACATTCGTTAATGACAGAAATGGAAACAGTTTTAATGCTGCTTATTTTAATGGTACAAGTCACATCACTGTAATGAATGATTCAGTATTACAGCTAACAAATGAATTTACAATTTCTGTATGGTTAAAACCTGACACAGGTTACGGATTGCCTTCAACCGTAGGATATGTTTATTTTGTAGGGAGATGGAAAAATACAGGTCTAAAAGCATCAACCTGGAATTTATCCTATAATGTGCAAACAAATTCTGTTATGGGTTCCACGCATGATGGTAATGTAAATTCATTGTGTCCCTCGTCAAATACATTACCAGAAAATCATTGGACTCATATTGCTTTTATATTTCAATCTGGAAAAGCTTATATTTATATCAACGGTGAATTATCAAATTCTGTTCCGGCAGTAACTCCACAGTATTCTGATTATAATTTAGAAATTGGTTGGCAGAATGATAATAGATGTTTATATATTGGTGGAATGGATGAATTAATGATTTTTAATAGAGCGTTAACAGAAAGTGAGATTTTACAACTTTCGAAATAATTGGTAACATGTAGAAATTTATTTTTAGGATTTTCTCACAAAAACCCTAATTCCAACATTGCGGCTTCGCTCATCATATTTCGGTCCCAGGGTGGGTCGAATGTTACGATTGCCTTGGCATCCTTTATGCCTTCTATTTCTCTGACTTTGTGTTCCACATCAATTGGAATGCTCATAGCTTCGGGGCAGTTTGGTGCTGTCAGTGTCATCAGGATTACAGCATCGCCCTCGGCAGTGATTTGAACATCATAAATCAAACCTAATTCGTAAATGTTAATAGGAATTTCAGGGTCATACACTGTCTTAATTGCCTCAATAACCTTTTCTTTCAGTTCTTCTATATTTATGTTTTGTTCCATACTTCCAATAAATTTTCAATTTTCAATTTTCAATTTTCAATAAATTATCAATTTTAAAAATATTTAATTTTTTTTATCTAATGTTTGTGTGATTTTATTAAAAATTAGAGTTAATTCATTAGCTTCTTTTAATAACATTAAAATTTCTTCTTCATTTTCTTTACTTGCTATTTTTATCATTCGCAACCAATGTTTCGTTTCTTGAGATTCTTTTTTACAGATAAAATTTTTATTTCTGAAATCCTTCTTAGAACTTGCACCATTGGCTTCCATATAATTTGCACCAATACTAGTTGCTGACCTTACAAATTGATTTAAAAGAGGTCTTGTTATTGTATTAGCATTAATCTTTTTGCAAATCTCGATAATATTTTCACCGAACTTAGCAGTTCTCTCTTCTAAATCGTAATTACCTGAGTATGTAGCCATATAATTTTTATTAATAATTTTTAGAAATTAATCATTTTAAATTTATTGAAAATTGAAAATTGAAAATTGAAAATTAAGTAACAAATTATTAATTATTCAGTAACCACTACCTCATCCGTTTTATTCTCAAGTGCATTCAAGAGTGTATGCCAGGCGAGGCTGGCACACTTTATACGTGCGGGAAATTCTCTCACACCGCTGAATACGGCAAGCTTGCCGAGACTTCCCTCATCAATTACTTTATCAGTATCAGCAGTTACAACATCATGAAATTTAGCAAACAATTCTTTTGCATCTTCAATCTTTTTTCCTTTCAGAAGTGTAGTCATGATAGAAGCGGATGATTTGGATATAGCACAACCGGAGCCTTTGAACTTAATATCATTTATTGTTCCGTCGTTAATAAGCAGGTAAAGTTCAAGCTGGTCGCCGCAAAGCGGATTATGTCCTTTTGCAGTATGACTCGGATGCTCAAGCTCACCGAAATTTCGTGGGTTTTTGTTATGGTCTAAAATCACCTGCTGGTACAAATCGTTTAATTCCGCATCCATTTTATCACTACATCAATTGAATAATTTAATAACATTTCTTAATGATTTAACGAAAACATCAACTTCTTCTTTTAAATTATAGAAAGCAAATGATGCCCTCGAAGTTGCAGGCACATTGAATCTTCTCATAATAGGTTCTGTGCAATGATGTCCGGTCCTTATTGCTACGCCGTCACGGTCGAGAAAAGTGCCAATGTCATGAGGATGAATCCCATCAATTACGAATGATAAGATACTCGATTTTTCCTTTGCCGTTCCTATTATTCTCACTTCCTTAATTTCAGAAATTGCCTCTGTTGCATATTTCAATATTTCAGCTTCATACGAAGCAATAACATCGATTCCGATTTCCTGAATATATTTGATTGCCTCGGTAAGCCCGATGACACCTGCAATGTGAGGAGTGCCTGCTTCGAATTTATATGGAATTGTATTGAACAAAGTTTTTTCAAATGTAACGGAAAGTATCATATCTCCGCCACCCTGGTAAGGTGGCATTTTCTCGAGAAGTTCTTTTTTCCCGTATAAAATACCAATGCCGGTAGGTCCATACATCTTATGCCCGGAGAAAGCAAGAAAATCACAATCCAATTCCTGTACATTTACGTTTGTGTGCTGAATAGATTGAGCCGCATCAACGAGAATAGGTATATTGAATTTATGTGCTTTTTCTATTATTTTTTTTATCGGGTTAATAGTTCCAAGCGAATTTGAAATATGTACTACAGATATAAATTTTGTTTTTTCATTGATGAGTTTGTCGAATTCACTCAACATTAATTCGCCTTCATCCGTTATTGGAACTACCCTAAGTTTGGCACCCTTTTCTTCGCATAGCAATTGCCAGGGGACTATGTTAGAGTGATGCTCTATATGGGTGATTAATACTTCATCCTCTTCTTTTATATTTGCCCTGCCGTAAGTAGATGCAACGAGGTTTATTGACTCGGTTGTACCCCGTGTATAGATTATTTCATTAGAGCTTTTTGCATTAATAAAGGTCTGAACGAGTTTCCTGGTATCCTCGTATTCTTTTGAAGCCGCCTCGCTCAGGTAATGCACCCCTCTGTGTACGTTGCTGTTCATGTTTGTATAATATTCCGTCAGTTTGTTAATGACAGACAGCGGTTTCTGAGTTGTTGCGGCATTATCGAAATACACCAGAGGCTTCCCATTCACCTGTCTGCTGAGAATGGGGAAGTCCCGTCTTATTTTATTTATATCAAAATTCTTCAACGTTTATCCTTTTTATTATTTATTTTATTGGATGAATAGCCACTACTTTTAAGTAGTGGTGATTGTTCATCATCAATACAAGTGGATTTATCCCCTAACATAAGTGACTAAAGTCGTCGATGAGGCTACCCCCCCATGCCCCCCTATCTAAAGATAGGGGCTATTCATTTCGATTTATTATTTAATAATTTAAAGAACAAAATAAATTATTTCAACTGCTCCAGCACATCACAGAAATAAACATCATCCTTAATCAATTTATCTGCTATGTAACTTT
>JAKAKE010000117.1 GCA_021824625.1 Bacteroidota bacterium
AATTGTTATTATTCTGACTTCCATTCGGGAAATCTTCCCGGTGTCCATGGGGAGCCGAGTCTATCCATCTCTTTTTCGATTCCCTTCAAATCAGTTTCGACAATCTTTTTTAGATTGTTATATACTGTTGTAAATTCGTCAACCACAATTTTATATGCATCCTTCTGAGTCTGTGTGGCATCAGATGAAGTTGCCCAGATACCCCAAATAATATAATTGCATCTATCGAGGATTGATGGCGGCTGATTTTCATTCCTGTTTGATATTGATGAATTGCCAAACAAAGCAGTATTAATGTTGTTCAATTCTAACTCAATTTTTCTGGTTTTCTCCAAAAGCTCTTTTGGAGTGCCTTCAGAAGCAAGTAATGTAGTCTTAACAAGTTTTACTTCTTTTTTTGTTTCACTCAGAATGTTTGTAATAGCATAAATCACTTTTTGCGAGTTTGCAACTTTTTTCTGGAAATTAACAAGCTCATTCCTGTCTCTTGCAGGCAATGAAGCATTATTCAACACCTTGCAGGTGAATTCAAGCGGTTCTGTCAACTGAGTGATTTCGCCGTTTATGCTCTTTGAAATATAAACTTTGTATTTACCGGGTAATACCGGCATACCATTTTGTTTATTCGGGTCAGTCTTTTCATCAGCAGGATATGGAGAAGTGTATGTCAAATCCCATGTAAGCCTGTTGATACCTTTTGAAACAGATGTTTTTAATTTTCTGATGATATATCCGCTCACATCCGTGATTGTAAAAATAAGATATGGTGCTTCTTCAATATCCTCCTGTGTTAGTTCATCAAGAGTAGGATATTTTACGGCTTTCCCATCTTTCTCGGCTTTCTTTTCTTCTTCTTTTCGCAAATCTTTTTTTGTTTTATATGAGTCTTTCAAATAGTATGAAAATACAGCACCAAAGGGAGGATTATCTGCTCTGTAATATGTTTCGCCTAAATCGTATTTTGCTTTTGAATCATCGGGAACATACATCAAAGCATCTTTAACGGGAAACATGAAAGCTTCTTTTTCGAGTGCTTCCTCGTTTAAATTTCGCAAAGGTGAATAATCGTCAAGTATGTAAATACCCCTGCCGAAAGTGCCGGCAACTAAATCATTTTCACGTTTTTGAATTTCAAGGTCTCTCACTGCAATTGGGGGCAAGCCGCTTTTGAGCTGAATCCATTTTTTTCCTCCATCTAATGTAAAGAATAATCCAAATTCAGTACCTACGAAAAGTAAATCAGGATTAACATAGTCTTCCTGAATAGTATAAACCGCTCCGTTCTTGGGAAGATTACCTGCAATTGATGTCCAGGTCTTACCCTTATCATTACTTTTCAAAATGTAAGGAAGGAAATCATTATTCTTGTGATTATCAAATGCCGCATATACGACATTCTCATTAAGTTGTGAGGCATACACCTCCGAAACATAAGTTGTCTCAGGCACACCTTCAAATTTATCAATTTTTCTCCAGTTTTTTCCCGCATCTTCTGTAACCTGAATCAATCCGTCATCTGTTCCTACATAAATCAGATTTTCTTTTACAGGAGATTCCATAAGCGAAACAATGTTTCCATATAATGAAGTAGAAACATTCTTTGCGACAGCTTCGGGGTCCCAAAGCTTGTCCATTACTTTAAGCTGGTTCCTGTCAATTTGTCTTGTCAAATCAGGACTGATTGCAGTCCATGTATTTCCCCTGTCATCACTTCTGAATAATTTATTTGCGGCGAAATAAAGTCTTGTATTAGAATGAGGGCTAATCAGCAGGGGAGTGTCCCAGTTCCAGCGATAAGCCTCGCCTTTTTCAGGTTGTGGTTGTATGAACATCCCTTCTCCGCTCTTTCTATCAAATCTGACAAGCCCGCCGTATTGAAATTCACCATAAACAATATTCGGGTCTTTAGGGTCAACCTGCGATTTATATCCGTCACCACCGACAACAAGGAACCAATCATCATTTGTTATACCGCCGGAATTAGTTGTTCTCGAAGGTCCACCCCATGTAGCGTTGTCCTGCGTGCCGCCATATACATAATAAAACGGTTCAGAATTGTCTGCTGTGATTCGATAAAACTGTGTAACAGGAAGATTATCGGTATGTCGCCAGTTCTCCATATCAAAGGTTTCATACAATCCCCCATCACCGCCAACTATTAAATGTTTTGTGTCATCAGGGTCAATCCAAAGTGCGTGGTCGTCAACGTGGCGGTGTTTATTACCTACAGGACGGAATGTTTTGCACCCATCTTCTGATACTTTGAAAATTGTTTCGAGTGAATAAACTTTATCAGCATCCTTCGGGTCACAAATGATTTCCTGATAATACTGGGCACCCGGAGTTTGCTCACTTTTTCTTTTTTCCCATGAAGCACCTCTGTCTGTTGAACGATAGAATCCGCTATTCTCATCGGCTGTTTCAATCAAAGCATAAACCATATCAGGATTAACGGGGGAGACAGCGAGGCCTATTCTCCCGACATATCCGCTCGGCAATCCGTTTTTTGTCAGCTTATCAAATGTTTTTCCTGCATCAACTGATTTGTAAATAGCTCCTTCGGGACCTCCATCAATCAATGTCCAAACATGACGCCTTCTCTGATAGGATGAAGCATAAATCACATCGGGACAACGCGGGTCGAACACTATATCTGACACACCTGTGTTATCACTAATATTTAAAACTTTATCCCAGTTCTTTCCTCCATCAGTGGTTTTATACAAACCTCTGTCGCCGCCGGGTCCCCATAGTGGTCCCTGTGCAGCTACATAAACTACATTTGAATTTCGCGGGTCAACAAGAATTTTCCCGATATGTTCGGATTTTTTCAATCCCATATTTGTCCAGCTTTTCCCACCGTCAATGGATTTGTAAACACCATCGCCATAAGATACGCTTCTCTGGCTGTTGTTTTCGCCTGTGCCTACCCATACTACGTAAGGATTGTTCGGGTCAATCGTAACGCATCCAATCGAAAACGAAACCTGTCCATCGAAAACAGGAGAGAATGTCTGTCCTGAATTCGTGGTTTTCCATACACCGCCGCAGGCAACAGCGAGATAGTATTCACTGTGGTTTTTCGGATTGACGGCAATATCAACTATCCTGCCTGATGTCAGACCCGGTCCGATAAGCCTCAGCTTCAACCCGCTGAAGACAGACGAAGCCATAAGGTCAGTTGTATCTTTTTCTTTCGGTTTATCTTTTGCAATAGTGCTAATGCAAAAAATTAATGTAAATATTAGTCCAAGTATTAAAGTTTTTCTCATAAATGTACCCTTTAATATATAATCATTATTTAATCTTTGTTTTGGTTTTACGGTAAAATTAATAAATAGTTGCGAGATGGTTATTGTTAAGTTAGTAAAATAGTAATTTGGTATTAGAAAATAATTTACTATTTTTATTAATGCAATTATTTTACTATAGGAACATCCTGCTAAATGGCGATTTTATTAAACGCAAATCAATTAGAAATGTGGCAGTGGTGAATAAGGAGTAGAAGAATGTTTGTGAAATTCAGCAATCATGCAAAGATACAAATGTTAGCAAGAGGAACTGACGAAAATGAAGTAATTGAATCTATTGAAAAAGGACAATGGCAGCCGGCAAAAGATAATAAACATCACAGCAAAAGAACATTTTTATTTGAGAAAATTTCGCCTGTTAACAAACAATTTTATAAATTTAAAACAGTTGATTCGGTTTTTGTAAATGAAAATTCAGAGATTATCGTTGTTACCATAAAAGTATATTATCATAATGAGTAGGTACAAATATGAAAATGTTATATGACAAGCAAGTTGATGCTTTATATATTCAATTTAGGCAAATTACAGATGGTTCTGCAGTAACTAAGGATTTGAGCGATTCTGTCAGCATTAATTACGATAATGAAGGCAAAATAGCAGGTATCGAGATTTTAGATGCCTCAAAATTTATGGACTATCTAAGTGAATCAAAGCAGTTTGAACAAAATTACAAAAGTAATGAAATAGTCTATGCTTAGTTTTTTAATCCCTCATCCCTTACTCTCTTATCCCAGTAGGAGAAGGGCGGGGGTTGAGGGCTATTGATTATTTAACCACAATTATTCACTATTCGTTATTCACTATTCGTTAAATCAGTTTACGGTAAAATTAATAAATAGTTGCGAGATTTGAATTTTTCAAATTAATAGACTAATGAATTATGGAATTAATAAATCATTAAGATTCAAATATTACTACCACTTTTTCGTAAAGCTAAATGAAAAATAGCAATATTTAAAAGAAAATCATCAATAATTGAAAGGCAAATTTTATGCTTACAAAAGAAAATATTATTTCAACCATTAATAACTTAGAAGAGCCAATTGAGCTTGATGATATTTTGGATAAAATCTTATTACTCGAAAAAATTGAAAAAGGTATGGAGCAATCTGAAAGGGGACAAGTCATATCAGATGAAGATTTAGATAAAAGGTTAGAAACATGGCTCGTCTAAACTGGACTGAACAGTTTGTGTTATTATTAGAAATTCCATCAAGTAATTAAGTACAAGTCATACAAAAAGAATTAAAGTTAATTTATTCACAGGAAACTTCACCTCAATATTTTTTACCAATAAAAAAATTTCTATTTTCGTATTACATAAATCTTAAAGTTGTTTTTCCATTATATATTTTTTGTATTTAATTTTATCAATTAAAGAGGAGAAATATAATGATAATCTCAAAAGTAAAAATTGAAAATTTGAGACCACTCCAAAAAGGTTGTAATTACGAAAAGTTCGTTTTTTCGGTCTAACAGTTTTGTCGAATTTCTTTTTAAAGTGTCATATAAACGAAATATGGAAGAAATTTTTATTCAAAAAGAAAGACAAATTTATTCTTAACCTTTTGGGAGTGGACTCAAATTTTAAAATTTTCAAAGGTTGTTTCCCAATTGACTTTAAAAAAGGAGTTAATATCATTGTTGGTGATAATGAGACAGGAAAATCTACAATACTCGAAGCAATACATTTAGCATTAACTGGTATTTTCCTAGGCAAGTATTTAGAAAATAAATTAAATCGTATAACCCATTAATAAACTTATAAAATTAAAATTTGATTCATTATATTGCTCAAATCCAACTGATATACCGAAACTCAAATTTCTGTAAAATAAAAAATTTAAACCCATTACTGATGTTAATCCAAAACCTCCATATTCCTTTGCATTATTTTCAAATGGAATTAATACAGCAGGACCAGTCCCAACAAACATATAAAAAGAATTATCACCAAAATATAATGAAGGGGTAATAGAAATAAACAAAGATGTATTTCCTTTTATATTGCCTATTTGTATATTTGCTTCATATTTTATGCCAATTTCCTTTTTTAAAGTTAATAGGTTTGAAAGAGTTAGACCATAAAAATTATTTCCATCTTCTTTTGAACTACTGAAGAAATTATTTTTAATCATGGTGCTTCTTTTAGTATAATTTAAAGCATATATATGTGCACCTATTGAATCCTTATTAGCTTCCAAATGTCTGATTTCCTGGCATAAAATAGAATTGTTAATAAATAGAATTAAAATAAAACCACAAAATAAATATTTTAATAATTCCATTATATTCCCCAATACATTATTTATAATTTATGTTTTAGAATAAGATTTATTTAAATACTTTTATGAAAATCAGAAAAAGAATTAATTCTATTTTTTTTAAAAATTGACTAACTCTCAAAATTCAATATTAATTTGAAGCATTATATCGGCAATATTAAGAAACCCATAACTGTGCCAATTAAAGCCCACTCAACAATAGATGCACCAGGAACAACAACACCAGCAATAACTCCAGCAACAAATCCGATGATTGCTCCAAGAATACCCAATATTTCGTCACCTTTTTTCTTGTGATCCAATTTTTTCTTAGTTCTTTGTCTATTTATAGGTTTTGATTGGTTGTTCATATAAGAAATACAATTTAAAGCGATTTCTCCAGGTGTTTGTACTAAATAAGAATTAGTAGCTGTGAACAACGTATCAAGGTACGTATCAATTTGTTGTTCCGTTGGATTGGATATAAAATTATTTGTGATAACATCTGTTAATTGATATAATAAAGATTGATCATTAACAGAAATCAATTGTTGGGAAAATATCCAGTCAATTTTCAGTTTACATACCTATTAACTTGAGCAGGTGTTGTTATATTTTGTAAATCTGGATCAGAATAAATATTTTGTTCTATCTGTTCAAATTCTACATAAGACATAGGATTAGGCATAATAACTCCTTTAAATTTAATTTAACATTTTGATATTAAATTTGAAAAACGTTTGTTTTAAAATATTATTTTAAAAAAAATATTTTTTTCCATATTTTATTGGAAGAATATCATTTTTTTACTTTCTAAAAATATATTCAGATGTCTATTGGAATTAATTAATTGAATTTAGATAGTAATAATAATGTATAACATCACTTCTCACTCTTAAACACGACGAACTCGACACGGCGGTTCAGTTGCTTTCCGAATGTGGTTTTATTTGATGCAACTGGGCTTGTCCAGCTTAAGCCGCGGTAAGCTATTTTTGTCTGCTCTATTCCTTTTTCAACGAGATATGATGTTGCTTCCTCTGCTCGCTTGAAGCCGAGTATGCGGTTGAACGCCTCCGTTCCCGTGCTGTCGCAATGCCCGGTGATGACGAGTGCAAAATCCGGATGGCTGAGCAAAAGGTCTGCAAGACCGTTCAACTCAAACTTTGCTTCATCCGATAAATCATGCTTTGCAGTTTCAAAGAATATGTTTTTAATACATCTCAGCGAATCACCGACAGGAATCAATTCAATATCGTTTTCAATTTCCTGAAATTCATTTACAGTTGACAAATCAATAATGCCGTAAGCGCCGATGTATCCCTGAAGCTCGACCCTGTAACTGTATTTCATTCCCGCTTCCAATACGATTTGGTAATCTCCGGTATTTGGAAATGAACGTGCTGTTCCGAATAATTCATTATTCTCGGCATTACGGAAAACCACTGCCGCACCAAGCGGCAGCCTTGTCTTATAATTGATGACTAATCCCTTGACAAGCACTTCAGGTATTTCTCTAACAGGGTCAGCCATTTTTATTTTGTAAATATCTCCCTGTCCGAAAGTGTTATTCGTAGAAACATAATATGCATAATCGCCAGTCGGTGAAATTTTATAGTAAGCATCCCATCCTGGGGTATTGATGTTGGGACCTATGTTTTCAGGTTTAGACCATTTTAGCCAGGTGCTGTCTAACCTTCTCGTAACAAATATATCGGCATCCCCAAAACCACCCAATCCATTAGATGAGAAATAAAGGCTGATACCATCAGATGCAAGAAATGGAGAGAATTCATCACCAAAAGTATTGACTATAGCACCTACATTCATTGGTACAGACCAGTCACCGTTTTTCATCTGGAAGCTTACGTAAATATCTTTTTGGCCATAAGAATCGTCTCTTTCGATAGTCATCAGAAGTACTTTACCGTCATTAGTCAGGAAAAAACTTGATTGTTTATTTAGGTTATAATAATCCTGAATATTAACTTTCTGAGGAATGCTCCATGCACCTGTTTCCAATTTATGGCTGATTGAAATCCCCCTGTCAATCAAAGTATCTGAGGAATATACATTACCAAGCAAAAGTTTTTGCGCGTCGGGTGTGATAGAAGCCACAAAATTGTTGAACTTATTATTCAACTGAGTACCGAGATTCCATGCATCAACCCATGCACCATTTGAATCTTTTCGAGACATCCATATATCCTGTCCCCCAATATTTCCGGCACATTCACCACGGCAGAAGAATAATGTGTTTCCATCAGGGGAGAGTACAGGCATTAGTTCGTCACATTCACTATTAACAGCAGGTCCGAGATTCTCGGCATACTTGACAATCCTCTGTGAATGCAGCAATCCTGACGAAGCAATCAGTACAAACAATAATATTATATATTTATGTTTTCTCATATACTTTTTTATTTTCCCACTATAACAAATGGGGATTAAGATGGATTTTAAACACAACCATTAATATTTAAAACAACTTACCTATTATAAGCATAGTTAAGCAATTTATATACCAATCTGGCAGTTGTAAGATTTGAGTGGTGAAGTGATTCTATTGGAGCTAATTCTACGACATCAAAACCAATTATTCTTTTTTCTTGTTTGTTTATTTCTCTGAAAATTTCCAATGTCTCATTATATAGGAAACCATCAGGTTCGGGAGTGCCTGTGGATGGTATAACCGAAGGGTCGAAATAATCAACATCAAATGTAATATAAATTTCATCGGATAACGCATCAACAACCTTCTTTTGCCAGTTATCACCATGAAGATTTCTCCTGATTGCTGACGCATAAAATGTTTGTATTCCTTTTTCTTTTATTATTTGTGCTTCTTCAATACATTGAGCTCTTATTCCAACCTGAACCACATTATCAGGTGGATAGAACTCGATTACTCTTGCCATAAAACATGCGTGGGAATATTTTGAATCTTCGTAACTGTCTCTTAAATCCGAATGAGCATCAAAATGCAAAATACTCATGTCAGGGTAATACTTGTAGTGAGCCTGAATAGGAGCTATTGAGATGGTATGCTCCCCACCGAGAGTAACAACGAACTTACCCATTCGAAGCAATCCATCAACTTGGATTCTGATTAATTCAAGTGCTTCCTGAACATGTTTCTTTTTAAATTTAATCGGCTTTATCGAAGCAATACCTTTATCAAAACAAAGTTCATTTTCAAATTCATCATCATAAAATTCAACAAAAGCACTTGCTTTCAGAATTGCATCTGGACCTTGTGATGCTCCTTTAACATAGCTTGTGGAATGTTCATAAGGAGCAGACACAATAACAATCTGCGAATCCTGAAGATTAGAATATTCATCTTCTATCGCCAAAAAATTTTTATATTTTCCCAGTGTTTTCATTATTTGAATTATCAATTATCAATTATTAATTTTCTTTCTTGCTTCTTTCTGCATTGCAGACAATGTCTTCAATGCTTCAAGCGGTGATAAGCTATCAATATCAATTTTTAAAATCTGTTCTCTCAGTAAATCATCCCTGAATTCAAATATAGCAAGTTGGTCGGGAATGTGTCTTGCTTTTTTAACTTCAATCCTCTTTGTATCGGTATTTGTCACCCTGGGAGTAGGCGATGGGGATCCATTGCTTGAATTACCACTGCTATCTTCAAGAGACTTCATTATTATGTTTGCTCTGCCTGTTACTTCAATGGGTAATCCGGCCATTTGAGCTACGTGAATACCGAAGGAGTGGTCGCTTGTTCCGGGCATTACCCTATGTGAGAAAATAATAGTATCACCGGCTTCGACAACTTCCACTTTGTAATTAACAATCCTGTCATACCTGTTTGCAATATCATTCAATTCGTGATAGTGAGTAGCAAAAAGAGTTCTTGCACCAATCGTATCGTGTATATATTCTGTAATCGCCCATGCAATTGATATACCGTCATAAGTGGCTGTGCCTCTGCCGACTTCATCAAGGAGTATCAAACTTTTTGCAGTTGCATTATTCATAATATTCGCCGCTTCCTGCATTTCGACAAGGAAAGTGCTTTCACCTGCCGTGATGTTATCCTGCGCTCCGACACGGGTAAATATCCTGTCAACTAATCCTATTTTTGCTTTCTTTGCAGGAACAAAACAACCAATCTGAGTCAGTAAAACAATCAATGCCACCTGTCTCAGGTAACAGGATTTTCCAGACATATTCGGCCCTGTTATTATATGAATTTGTTCATTGCTTGTATCGAGTTTTGTGGAATTTGGATGAAAACTCTCACCGATTTCTAATAATTTCTCAACGACAGGATGCCTGCCTTCAACAATCTCTATGCTCTCTGAATCATCAATTTCAGGTTCAGAATAATTATTCTCTTTAGATGTCTCAGCAAAGCATTGCAAACAATCAATTATAGAAATTATACCTGCATTATCCTGTATTTTTTCGGTAAGTAACGAGATTTTATTTCTGAGTTCCTGAAATAAATCCTGTTCATACTTTAATATTTTTTCCTCGGCATTAAGTATTTTTTCTTCAAACTGTTTTAATTCAGGTGTAGTGTATCTTTCGGCATTAGTTAATGTTTGTTTCCTGTCATAACGTGAAGGAACTTTATCTTTGTGAGCATTTGTGATTTCGATGTAATACCCGAAAACAGATGTGTATCCCACCTTCAGTGAAGGAATGCCTGATTCCTGTTTTTCTTTTTCCTGGTAATCGTTCACCCATTTTTTTGCCGAATTTTTTGCATCAACATAAGAATCAAGGTCAGAAGAATAGCCATGCCTGAAAACATTTCCTGTACCAAGTTGAACAGAAGGTTCATCTACCATTGATTTGGAAATCATATCAACAACATCATTTACATCTTCTATCCTGTTAATGAGTGAATTTAAAGGTTGAGAATTAAATGCTCCAAGCTGTATTTTTATGTTGGGAATTTTGGATAAACTTAATTTAAGGGAGATGACATCTCTCGGATTAGCCCTGCCGGTGCAGATTTTTGAAATCAACCTTTCAATATCACCTATTTCCTGTAAAGTTTCTATCAGTATTTTTCTTTTATTATCATTATCATAAATAGAACGAACGGCAGTTAGTCTCTTAATAATCTGTTCTCTATTTAATAAGGGCATTGTTACCCACTTCTTTAATAACCTGCCTCCCATGGGTGTGCAGGTCTTGTCAATTATTGAAATTAGGCTCCCTTCTTTTGTTCCTTCAAACATGGAAAAAGTAATTTCGAGATTTCTTTTTGTTGAATAATCCAGAATCATAAATTCAGACGGATTATACACCGATATTTTTTTCAGGTGATTAATCTCGCCATTCTGTGTTTCTTTTATATAATGAAGTATAGCTCCTGCTGCGGCAATACCGGCTGAATATTCATCAATTCCGAAACCCTTTAGATTTTGTGTCTTGAAATGTCCGAGCAGAGCCTCTCTTCCAAACTGATTATCAAATATCCACGGTTCTAATTTTGTTAAAGGTGGTTTGATTGACAAGTTATTTAATATTTCAATCAACTCGTTTTTTTGTTCTTTACTGATTATAATTTCTGATGGAGCAAGCGTTTCAAGAACCTGCACTATCGAATGTGCAGAAAATTCAGATACTATAAATTCACCGGTTGACACATCGGCACAAGCAATACCTGCAATAAAATTTGTTTTTGAATTATTTAAAACAATCGCACAAACGTAATTATTTTTCTTGGTTTCAAGAAGTTTATCATACATCGCAACGCCGGGTGTTACTACTTCGATAACACCACGCCTGACAATACCTCTCGCTTGTTTCGGGTCTTCAAGCTGTTCGCATACTGCTACACGGTAACCTGCTCTTACTAATTTTGGAAGGTAAGCATCCAGCTGATGATGGGGAAATCCTGCTAAGGGACATTCACCTGCCGCACCATTATGTCTTTTTGTAAGGGTTATACCACAAACCTTTGATGTAGTAACAGCATCTTCGTTGAATGTTTCAAAGAAATCACCAAGACGGAAAAGCAAAATCGTATCTGGATACTTGCTTTTCATCTGGCTGTACTGCCTCATCAAAGGTGTCTCTTTTTCTTTCATTATTTATTTGCTTGTAATTATATAACTTTAATTCAGCATTAAGAATTTATCTAATACTTTCCAAATTATTAATCACTTTCTTTAGAGATTCTTTCATACTATTCAGCTTTTCCCTTTCATAAAAAACAACATCCTCAGGAGCATTATTCACAAATTTATCATTGGATAATTTCTTTTCGGAACCCTCAATATTTCTCGTTAACCTTTCAATTTCCTTATTTAATCTTAACTTTTCTTTTTCAATGTCAATTGATTCATCAAATAACAGAAATACTTCGGTTTCTCTAATCACAGAGCCCATCGAGCTTTCGGGCTTTGCTAAGTTCATTCCAATTGTTAATTCACCACATTTTGCAAGTGTAACAATTATACTCTTTTCATTGTCTAATAAATCAAAAGTTGAATTATTATGTGCCGAGATACTAACATTAACCTTTTGTTGGGGAGGTATGTTTAGTAATGCTCTTAGTTTCCTGATTTCCTCGACAATTGATTGTAAAAATTCAAAATCTTCTTCAAGGGTTTTATCAATCAAATTGTCATCAACCTTTTGAAGACTTTGCAAACTGATGCTTTCTGAATCAGGGTGTTCATATAATAAATGCCATATCTCTTCGGTAATAAAAGGCATAATCGGATGAAGCAGTTTCAATATTCCTTCATATAATTCAATAATAAATTTAATTAATGATTGGTTGTAAGCTGAACCTGAATTTCCATTCAACTGAACTTTTATTATTTCGATATACCAGTCACAAAAATCCCTCCAGATGAAGTCGTATAGAATTTTTGTATAATCATTTACTTTATAATTATCCAATGAATCATTTACATTTTTAATCGTTGAATTGAATCTTGAAATTATCCATTTATCGGCTAATGTAAGTTCAATCGGGATATTTTCCCCCTTTATCAAAGGGGGATTCGGGGGGATTTTATTATCAATTGCACCATCACCATTCAACTGCTCCTGTTTCATCAATATAAATCTACCTGCATTCCATATCTTATTTGCAAAGTTTCTCCCGATTTCCATAGAAGGGATATCCTGATTTTCTACATCAACATCCATTTTTACATCTTGTCCCAATGGTGACAAGTACAATGAGGTAAATCTTACGGCATCAGTTCCGTATTTATCAATAATATTGAGCGGGTCAGGTGAATTACCCAAAGATTTCGATAATTTTCTTCCCGCACCATCCCTGATTGTGCTTGTGAAGTAAACATCTTTATATGGAATTTCTTTTTTAAATTTCATGGTTGCCATTATCATTCTCGCTACCCAGAAGAAAATGATGTCAGGAGCAGTTACAAGTAAATCGGTAGGCAGAAATTTTTCTAGTTCTTTTGTACTCTCAGTTTTCCCATCATGAAGCCATTTCATTGTTGTCAGGGGCCAGAGCCATGATGAGAACCATGTGTCAAGCACATCTTCATCTTGTTTCAAACTCACATTACCGCCCAAACCAAGTTTTTTTCTGGCTGCTTCAGGAGAATTTGCTGCTGTATATCTTCCATCTTCAGTGTAATAAACGGGAATTCTATGTCCCCACCAAAGCTGGCGGGATATGCACCAATCCCGGATGTTTGCCATCCAATGCTCATAGGTTTTCACCCAGTGATTAGGATAAAATCTTACTTTTCCTTCAAGAACAACTTTCAGTGCATCCTCAGCAAGAGGTTTCATTTTTACAAACCACTGGTCAGAGAGATATGGCTCGACTGCTTCTTTACCGCGATAGGAAAAACCTACATTATGGGTATAATCCTCAATTTTTTCAATTAAGTCTTTTTCTTTCAATTTTTCGAGTATTCTTTTTCTTGCCTCAAACCGTTCAATACCGTTGAATTTCCCTGTCAGTTCATTAAGTGTGCCATCAGGATTGAATGTGTTTGGCATTTCAAGATTATGTCTCAACCCAACTTCAAAGTCATTTGGGTCGTGAGCCGGTGTGATTTTCACGCATCCTGTACCAAATGTTGGGTCAGCATAATCATCAGCAATTATCTTTACTTCTCTTCCCACAACAGGAACAATAACTATTTTTCCGATATAATCCTGATATCTTTCATCTTTGGGATTTACGGCAACTGCGACATCTCCGAATATGGTCTCAGGCCTTACTGTTGCCACTTTCAAATAATCCTTGCCATCAGGAAAATAATATCTTAAAGTATATAAGTGTTCTTTTATTTCTTTAAATTCAACTTCTTCATCAGACATAGCTGTTTGAGACAGGGGAGACCAATTGATGATTCTCTTGCCTTTATATATCAAACCCTCATCAAATAACCTGATAAATGTTTCCTGAACTGCATTAGAAGCCGATTCATCCATAGTGAAAAGAGTTCTGTCCCAATCGCAGGATATACCAAGAAATCTTAGTTGTTTGAGGATAATACCGCCATACTTTTCTTTCCATAACCATACTCTTTTGAGAAACTCTACCCTGCCTATATCATACCTCGTCAGTCCTTCTTCTCTCAGTTCAGCTTCTACTTTAGCATGGGTGGCTATGCCTGCATGGTCGTAACCGGGAAACCAACAAACCTCGAAACCCATCATTCTTTTATATCTTATATATAAGTCCTGAAGTGTGATATTAAGTACATGGCCAAAATGGAGAATGCCCGTAACATTGGGTGGTGGCATTAAAATGCTGTATGTTTCTTTATCAGTGTTTGTCGAGGCTGAATATATATTATTAGCCTGCCATATATCATACCATTTCTCGTCAACAGTTTTTGGCTCAAATGCTTTAGGAAAATTTCTTGACATTATTTGTTAGTGGTTTTAATTATTAAAATAAAACAAACTTCAAAATTATGAATTTTTCAGTTTTTAATAATTTTTTAATTTTCGTGTTTAATTAATATCTCATAAATAGTGATTTATTAATAACAAAGGAAAATCTAATAAATAGTGTTAATTTTGAAAAATTTAATTAAATTTAAGAAAATTAAAAAAAATATTAAATTTTGTTGCAACTAAATTTCAAATTATGTGTTTTTATAATAAAATAACTTTGAAAAATAAAAAAAATTAATGAAGTTTGGAATATCTTTAAAAAAATTAGTTTAGATAAAAGATTTTTACGATATTTGCTATATTAATTAAAAGTTACTAATTACAAATTACATAAGATAATTGAAAATAGAGATTTTTACTACATTTTTTATTATTTATTCAAGGAGGTATTATGAAATTTCGGAGAATTATCTCTGGTCTAAGTATCACTTCCGTAATTTTATCAACTGTTTTTATTATGAGCAGTTGTACCCCAAAAATTACAGAAGAGCAGATGATGCAATTGAAAGAGCTTCGTAATAAGGAAAAGAGCCTGACAGAAATGATTGCTCGAAAGAAGCAGGAAAAGAAGAATCTGGAATCAGAAGTTAACGCAAGAAAAGCTGAACTTAAAAAATGCCAGGATGACAAGGCGTTTGTTACCGGGAAGCTTTCGCAGTGGCCAAATTGCTGGCCCGATTACACACCGGGCAGTGAAGTTAAATAATTTTCCTGTTATGTAAAATAATTTGTTGAACAAATTAATCAATGGAGACAATCATGTATAAGAAAATCAATTTATTTTTGATAATGCTTGTAATAGCTGTTCTCGCTTCCGGACAATTGCTATCACAAATGCAGACAAAACCTGATGAAGAATTAACAAAAGAGGAAGCAACAAAACTGATTCAGGAATGGCAGTCAAAAGTCAATGTGCTGGACGACCAGTTAAAAAACCTTGACGCTGACATTGAGTTTTTGAAGAAAGAAATGGATGACACAAAGAAACAGCTTGCAGATTGTAATGATGCCATATATAAGATGCTCGGTTTAACACCTGCCGATGTCGAAGCTTTCAAGCAACAGCTTGGTCAACTTGAGGGAAAAGTAAGAGATATGAAGCGTCTGAACGATGACATGCTTGCTGAGAAAACCGATGAAATCAAAGCACTCGAAAACGAATTAAACCTTTTACGCGGAAACAAAGCATCTTTGATTCCGGAACATTACAATAAAATTGTTTCTCTTGCTCGTGAGATTAAGGGTTTATACCGCGAAAAGAAAATTAAATCCTATACCGTAGGAACATGGGCAAAAGACAAAGACTGCTTATGGAATATTGCAGGTAAAATTGATATTTACGGAGACCCATTCCTCTGGCCCAAAATATGGCAGTTCAATACAGATGAAATCAGGAATCCTGATATTATTTTTCCGGGGCAGGTTCTTCAATTACCTCCGGCAGGCCCAAAGACCAGCGATGAGATTAAAGCAGAGAGAAAATATTGGAGAATGAAAAGAGCAGCAATGGAAGAACAACAACCCGAAGCTGCAAAAAAACCTGAATAGGGAATAGAAAAAACTATATTGAGAATTTTTATTAATAATAAGGAATTCTATTAATAGTATTGCTCTATGATATTAAATTATTATTAAATACAAGCCCCATTCTTTGCAGTTGAGGAGTGGGGCTTTTTATTATTTTTTATATATAATGGATATTCACGAAAAGAAAATTACTTTTGATGATTCCGAAGTCCTCTCATTATTTTCATATAATGATAGTTTGTTGTCTGTAATTGAAAATAAATTCAATACTGCAATTACTATACGTGGAAACACTCTGTTATTGAGAGGTAATCCTTCTGAAATAAGAATTATTGAATCTATATTCAATGAGTTGAAATATATTTATAAGAAGCAAGGCACATTCACCTCTCAGGATATTTCAACAATTGTTGATTTGCTTGATACAAAGAGAAAAACTACTGAACCTCCAATTAATGGCAATGGTGAAATCATTGTATATCACGGTTATCGTGATGTAATCAAAACGCGGGGCAAAGTTCAATCTGAATACTATAAAAAAGTACAGGAGAATGACCTTATGTTTGCTATTGGTCCTGCAGGAACAGGAAAAACATTTATTGCAGTTGCAATGGCACTTGCTTCGCTGAAAAATAACGAAGTCGGGAAAATTGTTCTTTCAAGGCCTGCTGTCGAGGCAGGTGAGTCACTTGGTTTTTTACCGGGTGATTTGAATGAAAAGCTCGACCCCTACATAAAACCTTTGACAGATGCATTGTTTTATATGCTTAGCCCTGATAAAATGAAAAGCATGCTCGAAAAAAACATTATTGAGATTACTCCGTTAGCTTATATGAGGGGCAGAACTTTAAATAATTCTTTTATCATTCTCGATGAAGCCCAGAATGCAACATCAATGCAGATGAAGATGTTTCTGACGAGAATGAGCTCTAATTCAAAAGCGATTGTTACCGGAGATGTAACACAAATTGATTTGCCTGATAAGAGTAATTCAGGATTAATTGAAGCTAACAGATTGCTTAAAAAAATCAAAGGTATAGAATTTGTCTATTTTTCCGATAAAGATATAGTAAGGCACCGCCTTGTAGCCGAGATAGTTAGAGCTTATAATTCAGAGGATAAGAAAACAAATAAAAGAAATTAATATTTGACAATTGATAATTGATAATTTGAATTTGGTATTTTGAAAGTGTCTAAGGATTTTAATCCCACGATTGTGGGTTTAATTCCCCGCAGTTTACTGCGAAAAAATAGAATTTACTAAAATATTTAGATACTCCGAAGTTTGCTTCGGTGCAGTTAATTTTTAAAATAGGTGTTTTTGGGATTTATCATGTAATGATAATATATCAGCAGTAGTTCAATAATAACTCCCATTCTTATCCCGTAGGGATTATATACTGATTATATATATGAATTTGGAATGGCGAAATATTAAATTAAAAGTCGACTTAAATATTTAGATAATTTGAAAAAATTTCAAGCAAAGATGCAAATGTGTCACAAAATTCGTAAAGATAATTATTAGTATGGTTAATGTTTGAAATACTGAAAATAGGATTCCTTAATTTTACCTTAGTTGATATTATTGATATTGCTATCGTAGCTGTATTAATATTTTGGTTATACCGGGCATTAAGAGAAACTGTTGCTGTCCAGATTCTTGTTGGATTGGTAATTATTATTGCATTATCCTTTATCACCGAAGCAATCAATCTAAAGGCTCTCAACTGGATTTTACGGACTATTTCGGATATATGGCTTATTGCTTTTATCATTCTCTTTCAGCCTGAACTTCGCCGCCTGCTATTGATTATTACGAGAAATCCTTTTTTCAGATTGTTCGTCCGTTCAAAATATTCCGAAACAATCGGCGAAGTCGTTGAAGCAATGATTGAACTTTCTGAAAAGCATATTGGTGCTTTAATTGTTTTCACACGGACACAAAATGTGGAGATGACAGTTGATACAGGTATTCCTATGCATGCAGTAGTATCACAGGAATTGCTTGTTTCAATTTTTAATCCCAAATCACCTCTGCATGATGGAGCAGTTATTATTGACAACCAATTGGTTTTAGCGGCAAGATGTATCCTGCCATTATCTTCTGTTACAAAATTCAATGGTAAAAATTTAGGGACACGCCATAGAGCCGGTCTTGGATTATCTGAACAAGTTGATTCTCTGGTAATAATTGTTTCCGAGGAAACAGGTGGTATATCAATTGCTGAAAGTGGTGTGCTGACTTTGAACATTCCGAAAGATAAAATCTCATCTAATATTCGTTCCAGATTATCCGAGAAAAGCAAATAGAAAAAATCATGCTTCAAAATCACAATAATGCATTTAATGAAAGAAGAAGATTATTAATTGAATCCCTGAGAAGAAGGGGAAATTTATCCGAAACCGTTCTTGATGCCATGATGAAAGTCCCAAGGGAAAAATTTCTTGATTCATCATTTCATTTCAGAGCTTATGAGGATACGGCTTTACCAATAGACGCAAATCAGACGATTAGCCAACCCTATACAGTTGCATATATGACAACTCTGTTGGACGTAAAAGAAGGTGATAAAATATTAGAAATCGGTACAGGGAGCGGCTATCAGGCATGTATTCTTGCTTTGCTTGGGGCTAAGGTTTTCACTATCGAAAGAATTTCTTCATTAGTTGATAAAGCAAAAAAAGTCTTCCATGAACTCGGATTGAATATCAACACCCGAATTGGTGACGGCACTATCGGCTGGAAAGAACATTCGCCTTATCAGGGAATCATTGTTACCGCTGCTGCTCCTGATGTTCCCGATAGTCTTATGGAACAACTTGCTCTGGGAGGTAAGTTAGTCGTTCCCGTTGGCAGTAAATCTTATCAAAGTATGTATCTCATTGAAAGAAAAACTGAAAATGATTTTAACAAAAGTTCAACTGACAGCTTTAAATTTGTTCCCTTGATTGGTAAGGAAGGTTGGAAGTTAGGATAATTACTATTGACTAATTAATAATTACTAATGAAAAATGTAATTGTAATATTAGGGCCGACTGCTTCAGGAAAAACTGAGGCTTCAATTGAACTTTCTGAATTGATTGATTGCGAAATCATTTCTGCAGATTCAAGGCAGATATATCGCAAACTTGATATAGGAACAGCAAAGCCAACAAATGAAGAACAACAAAAAGTAAAGCATCATTTTATTGATATATTAAATCTTGATGAATATTATAGTGCCGGAATTTTTGGGGAACAGGCTGATATTCTAATACATGAAATTTTTAGTAAAAATAAAATGCCATTAATTGTTGGCGGTTCAGGTTTGTATATAAAAGCTTTGTGTGAAGGTTTGTTTGAAGAAGATATTAAATATAATGTAGATGAAGTGAGGGAAAATCTTACAAAAAAATATATTGAACAAGGGATTGACAGCTTATATAATGAATTAAAATCTATTGATATAGATTCAGCAGAATTATATAAAGATAAAAATCCAAGAAGAATTTTGCGTGCTTTGGAATATTATCATGCTACAGGAAATTCATTTTCAAAGGCTCATTTAGAAAAAAAAGAAGAAAAAAAGTTCGAAACCGGTTATTTTGGTATTTATTTTGACAGGGATGAGTTATACAAAAGGATTAATTTAAGAGCAGAGATGATGTGGGAGTCAGGACTTGAAACTGAAACACAAAAGATTTTGGGTATGGGATATTCTCCTGAATTGAATTCATTGAATACAGTTGGTTATAAAGAATGTATTGCTTATTTGAACGGTGATATAACAAGAGAAAGGGCTATTGAATTAACAAAGCAAAACACAAGAAGATATGCAAAAAGACAAATGACCTGGTTCAGAAAAAATAAAGATATAATCTGGCTTGAAGGGGGAAATGGAAGAGCTATTGCAGAAAATATTTTTAATGGAATGAATTTTCATTCGTAATTCGTAATTATTTTGGGTTTAGTATGAAACTGAGAATACCAAAAAATGTAAAACTTGTGGGACTTCCGCCTGGTACTGCCGTATTTCAGGGTGAAAGAAAAATCGAATCCATTCAAATAAAAAAAATCGTATATGATGAGATTTATTACGATGAAGTGCTATGCACCGTTGATGATGTTGAAAAGGTCGATATAATAGATAAAAAAATAAAATGGATTATAATAAACGGCTTGCACGAAGCCAATACTATTGAGCGTGTCTGCAATACTTTTGGAATAAAACAGCTAATAATAGAAGATATACTCGACACCGAACATCAGCCCAAAATTGATTTCTTTAATGATTTTGTGTTTGTAACTCTCAAGATAATAGATTATGGCTCTTTGACAAAAGGTTCGCATACAGAGCACCTGAGTCTTGTTTTCGGAAAAAATTTCTCTTTGACTTTTCTCGAAAGCAGTGTGCATTATTTTGAAAAGATTGAAGATAGAATTATGAATAAGGTTGGTAGAATAGCTAAACTCGGAACGGATTATCTAAACTATTCAATCCTCGATTTTGTCATTGACAACTATTACATTTTAATTGACAATCTTGGAAATGAAATTGATAAATTGGAAGATTCAATAGTATCAAATCCCCAAAAAGAACATCTCGGATTAATTCATAAATTCAAAAGCGAGCTGATTTTCCTGAATAAAAATATAAAACCAATGAGAGATATAATAAGGAGATTAGAATCAGAAAAAAGCCTTATGATTGATAATTCAACTTATGAATACCTGCGGGATTTGTCCGACCATATTTTTCAAATCAATGACACACTTGACTCTTATCGGGATACTTTAACTGTTATGATGGATATTTACATATCAAATCAGGGCAACAAACTGAATGAAGTGATGAAAGTTCTAACAATCATAGCCACGATTTTTATCCCTTTGACATTTATTGCAGGTGTTTATGGAATGAATTTCCACTTTATGCCTGAGTTAGAATGGAATTTTGGCTACTATTTCTCATTAATCCTGATGTTAATTATCGGGCTGGGGATGTTGTTTTATTTTAAAAGAAAAAAATGGTTCTAAATTAATTACGAATTAATAATGACTAATTACTAATGAAGGATAAGATTAGATTTAAAATAGTAGATTATATGAGTGAAAATTATTTTTTTAAAATTACTGGAATAATCATTGGAATTATTTTCTCATTAAATGTTGCTTATTCAATAGAAATTCAAGCAACAAAAAATCCTATAAAAATCAAATTATCTGATGAGGATAGTCTTAAAGCAATAAATAAACTTAAATCTGATATTGATAATGTTTTATCGGTCGGATTGTTAAAGAGAACAAATTATGGCGTAGCTGTATATTCCATATCAAATAAAAAATATTATTATTCCAAAAACAAAGACAAACTGCTTACACCTGCCTCGACAACAAAGCTATTTACTACATTTAATGCATTAAATACAATGGGCCCTGATTATAGGATTGAAACCGGTGTTTTTACTGATGGAACAATTAAAGATAGTATTTTGAATGGAAATTTATTTCTTGTAGGCAAGGGTGATGCACTAATGACAATCACAGACATTGAATACCTTGCCGATGCAATTTATGAGAAAGGAATAAGAAAAATAAATGGGAATATCTATGCTGACGGTACTTTTTATGACACCATGACTCAACGGGTGAGTTATAGCGGTGATAAAGACATCGTTGAACCTTTGCAGCCGATTACTGCACTTTGCCTGAATAAAAATACTGCAACTGTACTCGTACATTCGGGTAGTACCCCCGGGAAATTATTATCAGCACAAGTTATACCGTCTTCGGATGCATTTGTTATTCAGAATAATGCTTTTGTAGCGGGTTCGAAGAAGGTAACAAAAACGCAAAATGTTAAGACTATAAATCAAAATTCTAAGAAGAAAGTTATAAAAAATAATGTACAAAAGAAAAAACAAGCGAAACCTAAAAAGAAATCAAAAAATTCATCTTATAATTATCAATTCTCTGAACAGAGATGGGGTGATGTGCCTCCGGCACCAAGTGCCGTTTCTCGTAGAAAACCAAGAATTACCTTTGGAACAAAATTAGATTCTTCAGGAATTCAAAAATTTATAATTAATGGAACTTTGCCTGCAGGTAAGAGCTATTCGTATAAGTTTTACATTCAAAATCCCAATTTAGTTGTTGCCGGTTCTTTGAAAGACAGACTTGAATCGGGTGGTATTAAAATAAATGGAAAAACAGGTATTAACACAATACAAACTGTAAAAAACAAAATAACACAAATTGCCGTGATGAACAGGCCTCTTATGGATTTGGTTTATTTGACTAATAAAAACAGTGATAATTACCTGGCAGAAACAATTTTCAAAATGACAGGTGCTTATGCAGGTAATCATTCGAATAATGGAAAAAGTTCACAAGAAAAACTTCAGGAGGCATTGAGGAAATATAATGTTCCATGCAGCAAGTGTTCATTGAATGACGGTTCCGGATTATCAAGACGAAATGTTGTTACCGTTGACGGAATTTTACATTTGTTTATTGAGTCTCAGAAGTTGAATTTTGGAGACGAATTAGATTCTTCATTATCAATAGCAGGGATAGACGGCACTCTTGTAAACAGAATGAAAAACACATCGGCTGAAAACAATTTAAGGGGTAAAACAGGAACACTTCGCAATACATCTGCACTTTCGGGATTTGTACAAACTCAGGATTGTGAATTACTTTCTTTTTCATTTGTATTTAATGGGCCATCAGTCGGCTCCTATAAGCAAATTGAAAACAAACTCGGAGAGATTTTAGCAAATTTCAAATATTCTTCAGTTCTTGTAAATGAAAAGATTGTCAAAGAAAAGGTTATACCTAAAAGAAAAAAACAAAAATAGATTTTATTGCGGGGCAGACGAGACTCGAACTCGCTGCCTTCCCGATTAGAATCGGGATGCTCAAACCAAACAAAAAAGATTTGAATTTATATGCGGGGCCGACGAGGCTCGAACTCGCGGCCTCCAGTGTGACAGACTGGCGCTCTAACCAAACTGAGCTACGACCCCAAAAATCAATTACGAATTAAGATTTATGAATTACGAATTAAACTTATTTCAAAATTTATAATTCAAAATTTAAAGAACTCATTATGTGGACCCAAGGAGGATCGAACTCCTGACCTCTTGAATGCCATTCAAGCGCTCTCCCAAACTGAGCTATGGGCCCTGAAATTTTTCAGGAAAACAAAATTACGAGTTTTTTTTCAATTTTTGACAAAATAATTGAAAATAATTCTTCATTTCTTCATAATTATGAATGGAATTGACTCACTTCCTCCATTAAAGCTGACATAGATATAATAGGTACCAATGCTGAGATTTGATATTTTAATTGGATATGAAGCAATACCCATTTCCCTTTCAGGAAAATAGCTTGAATATACTTGTTGACCTATTAAATTGAATAATCCAACTTTTATATCTGACTTTGATTTTATTGGTACGATAAGTTCAATTTCATTTCTCGAATCTTCAATTATTGATGGATAAACATAAGCTTCGGCTTTATTTTTAGCAAATTCTTCTGTCTGGGATGCAGGTATTCCACATTGAATATGGCTTGAATAAGGCTCTATTGTAAGTAATTCATTCTCATAATATGGCAATCTTCTACTCTTTTCTATGTCCTCAGCAATGACAAAACATTCTGCAACTTCATTATTAAATCTATTCAAAGGTATATCCGCTGTGAACTGATATTTATATTTTGTTGGATAAAGTTTGAATTTTTCAAAAAATTGTGAATCGAAAAATTTAACATATAAATCAGAATTAGTAATGTGAGAAGTTGATATGATATAAACCACGATTCTTTGAAATTGATTCAATTTATAAGTTGATATAGGCGATATTATTATCCCGGCTTTTTTCATTGCATTGAATATATTTGGTATTCCATAGCCTAATGAATCATCGGGTATCTGATTATTGGATGCTGTAGAAAGTAGGATAGTCCTTACCTCCCAGGGCTTCAATTCGGGAAATTCTTGCATCAATAATCCAACTGCTCCTGCAACCAATGGTGCTGCAAATGATGTTCCTCGGGCTTTACCATAAGTAAAAGATTCTGTTGCAGAAGCGGCATACACTTCGACTCCCATTGCTGATACATCAGGTTTCATTTTTCCATCAACTCTGGGACCTCTTGATGTAAAAACTGCCGGTGTTATGCCATCAGGTTCTGCTGCTCCAACAGAGATGACACTATCAGCATCCGCAGGTGAAATAATAGTTCTTGGATTTGGTCCGCTGTTTCCTGCGGCAGTAATGCAAACAACACCTCTTTTTACTGCACTATTAACCGCCTGAGAAACGATTGTTGTTCTTCCGTTCAGTTCATTGTAGGTATAATTTGAATCTGTGGAATCAAACCTGAAATATCCAAGTGATGAACTTGTTACATCAACTCCAAGCGACTCCATCCATTCCAAACCTGCCGCATAATTATCCTCTTCCAAATGATGTTCACCAAGCAAATTCTCTGTTTTGGCAAGCAGAAAATCAGCATTGGGAGCAATACCTATCAAGTTCCCCTGAGAAAATCCGGATACGGTCGAAAATACCCCGGTGCCATGGTGGTCCTGGTCATAAAGGCTATCATTCTCATTTGCTGTAACGCTGTCATTATTTACAAAATCATATTCGGATACTACCGATGCTTTGGACATTGAAGAATGAGCTTTCCACCTGAAACCTGTATCGAGGAAACCTATCAAGACACCATTCCCGTTAATACCAAAGCCGTGGAGTAGAGGTATATTCATAAGTTCTGACTGCCTGTAGGATGGCCCATAATCATAATCATTACAATTTTCGTAATACTGAATTTTATTATTGTCGTTCACAAAAATTGATGGAATAATTGTATAATCTGGATAGTCAAGTGTAGTCATCTTATTGCCGGTTGGCTGAACTTTCTTAACAAAACTGAAATATTTTAAGTTTTCTGATGTTATTGAATCACACAAAACAACAATATAATTTTTCCATCTTAATTTTAGTTTTAATTCAACACCCAGAGATATGCAGGAATCAATGTACGGCTTATAAACAGGAGCATCTTCGAAATTTATTATTGAATCCTGTGATGAAACCTTGCTTCTTCTTTTTAATGCTCTCTCATTGAATAATTTAAGAGTTGAATCATATAAAGAAGAACCTTGTTTAAACTCAATAGGCCCTTTATCTTTAAAAAATATTCTATAAGTACCAATTTGAGAATAGAGAGTAAATGTCGATATTATCATTAAAAAAATGAGGTATTTAAAAAATCTATTAGTTTTCATCAAATTTTCAATTCAAAATTCGGTTTATAAGTCTTGCATTATCCAAAAATCTAATTAAATCGTTAATTTATCGTTATTGAATATATCAAGTATGCAAAATAATAATTTTGATTTATCTGTTAACATAAATTATGGGAATTGTTTTAATAACAGGAAGCGGCAGAAGGATTGGAAGGGGCTTGGCAATTCGTTTTGCCGAGAAAGGCTGGGATGTTATTATTCATTATAATTCCTCCGAAGAAAAAGCAAAAGAAACTGAGAATTTTATTAAGAGTTATGGAGTAAAAGCAGTTTCAGTAAAAGCAGATATCAGAAATGAGCAGGAAATTAATGATGCTTTTAAGATAGGTATTAATGAAGTTGGTATGCCTGATGTTTTAGTTAATAACGCTGGTGTTTATCCTCCTCCTGCACATTTAAAAGATATTTCTGATAGTATGTGGGATGACACATTGAATATTAATCTCAAGGGTGAATATTATTTTGCAAAAGAATTTTCAGAGAGAGCAGATGAAGGAAGGATTATAAATTTTTCAAGCCTCGGCGGCATGGAAATATGGAAACAAAGAATTCCATATAATGTTTCAAAGGCAGGTGTGATTCAGCTTACTAAAGCACTTGCAAAAGAGCTTGCCCCATACTTTTCTGTTAATTGTATCTGTCCGGGAACAATTGAAATTCCCGAAGAACCTCCCATTGAAAACACAAAATTAAATGTTGATAAGATACCAATGAAAAGATATGGAAATGTTGACGATATTTTTGATGCAGTATATTTCTTTTCAACCTGTTCAAAATATATCACAGGGCAGATATTATGTGTTGATGGCGGCTATCATATAGCAAGATGAGAATAATTAACAATTAATAATTAACAATTAAAAATGAAAAATAATAAAAGAAATTATGACCGGCAAAACGGAAGAAAATCCCTAAAAAAGGCATTGAAGGGGTATGATAATTGGGATTTTATTCACAGCAAGGATGGGCGGGTTATAAGACTTCTTGCCGAGTATTTATATCCCAAACAGGTACTTGATAAGAATAACATTAAAAAAGGAATAATTTTCTTTGGTTCTGCCAGGGTTAAACCTAACCATAAAAATGGAGAAAATTCCAGTTATTTCAACGATGCAAAAAAACTTTCAGGATTATTATCTGAATGGTCAGATACTTTACCAAAGGAAAAAAGATTTCACATTGTTACCGGCGGCGGTCCCGGTATTATGGAAGCTGCAAATCAAGGCTCTTACGCTGCAGGAGGTAAATCTGTCGGACTTAATATAAGTCTTCCATTCGAGCAAATGCCCAATCAATTTATTTCAGAAGAATTAAATTTTGAATTCCATTACTTTTTTATGAGAAAGTTCTGGTTCGTTTATCTCGCAAATGCTATGGTTGTGTTCCCGGGTGGATTCGGTACTCTTGATGAACTTATGGAGATATTAACCCTAAGACAAACCAGGAAAGTTACAAAACCTTTACCAATACTTCTGTATGCAGAAAATTATTGGAAAAAGCTTATTAATTTTGATTACCTTATTGAGATGGAAATGATTAACAAAGAAGATGTTAATTTATTTACTTTTGTTAATACTCCTGAACAAGCTTTTGATAAATTGAAAACTGAGTTGACGAGAATACATAAACTCTAAATAATTACTAATTACGAATTAATAATTACTAATGAAAAAATTATGAAATCAAAAATTTTATTGACCGTGATATTCGTTTTTTATCATGTCATAACCATAACCGCAGGTGAACTAATTGTTACTCCTGAAAAGCCGCAAAAAGGTGCTACTATATCAGTAAGCTATAAGTCAGACGGATATTTTCAAAATGGTGAACAAATAAGCTTGTTCATTTATTGTTTTATCACCGGAGAAAAAACAATTGAAGGTAATGAAACACCTATGACTTATGATAATTCAGACAAAATATTCAAAGCCACCTTTCAGTTTCCTCAAAAAGTTAATTTTGCATTGCTCAAAGTCGGAAACGGAAAAAAGTTTGATACAAATCAGTCTGAATTTTGGCAGTTATTATTTTATGGAAATGATGGGAAGCCTTTACAGGGTGCAAATTTGAATTGTGCTGTTTCATTTATGGGAATGCTCCCTCAGAATGTGAGCAGGATTGTTCGATTTGACAAAGCCTTAGAATACTTTCAACAAGAGATTGCTCTATATCCCGATAATATTCAGGCACAGATTGGTTTTGCATCCCTGAATTTCGATATGAGAAAAATTTCAAAAGATGATTTTGATGCCGCATTAAAAAGAATAATCATGTCAGGATTTGATGAAAATAACGAAGGTGACCTAAGGGCAGTTGTACGGTCATTAAGGACTCTCGATAAAAACGACAAGGCACAACAACTTGAAAGAAAATTCCTTGAAAATCATCTCCAAAGCGATTTAGCTGAAGAATTAGCTATGGCTCAATTAGCAAAAACTGACAACCTGAAAGAATTTTCAAGTGATGTACAAAAATACCTGAAATTATTTCCAAATTCTCCAAACCGTGAAAGAGTTTTTTCTGCACTTGTTTCAGGATACCTGCAGGATGACAGGTATGATGATATTTATACTTTATTGAACACTTATGCAGATGTTCCGTCATCTGCTTATGCCAAATTAGCAATGGCTTATTTGGATAATGCAGAGAAAATGAACGAGAAACAAATTAAAAGGAATTTAGGCAAGGCGCTCGACATTTTAAAATATGCAATCGAGGAAGCCCGCAAACTTGACTACCATTATAGGCCTAAGCACTTGTCTGAATCCGAATGGAAACTGTCAAAAATGATGGAATATGCTGATATTCTTAAATTGTATGGACAAGTCAACCATCTTGCAGGAAACATTGACGATGCATTAAAGTATCTGAACGAATCAAAAAAACTTTTTGAATCAAATACTCCTCCTGATTTGTATCTTGAATTAATTGAAACTTATATTGAATCATTTAAAGACTCAATTGCTTATAACCTTGCATCCGAGGCAATAATTGAATCGAAAAACAGCAAAGAAACTGATAATTATCATAAAATCCTTTTCGATTCTTTAAACTTTAGAGGTGATTACAAAAATGTTTATGATTCCTTATCCTCACTTGCCAAGAAAAAAAGGTTGGGAGAATTAGCTTATGAACAGCTTAATATTCCCGTCAGCTTAGGTTCAGTAAATAGTCTTTTGGGGAAAGAATTAAAATTCGACAGTTTAAGAGGAAAGGTCATTGTTATAGACTTGTGGTCAACCTGGTGCGGTCCATGTAAAGAATCTTTACCTGCAATGGACAATCTCTATAGTCTTTATAAGGATAGTTCTGATATTGTTTTTGTTTCTGTTGATGTTTGGGAAAAAGAAGAAGGTAAAGATAGAATAGAGAACATAAAGAAATTTTTCGGAAAATCCGATTATGATTTACCGATATACATTGACAACTCAAATATTCTTCCCTACAAACTTGGAGTTACAGGATTACCTACAACTATATATATTGACAAAAAAGGGATTATCAGATTTAAAGATATTGGTTACGTTAATGCAGATTTCCTGATGAATGCAAGTGATAAAATTGATTTTTTGAGAAGCAAATAAGTGAGAATCTATGGCAAAACAAAAGAAAAGCTGTACCTGGCACGGAGATAATAAGCAAATGATTGAATATCATGATACAGAATGGGGAGTTCCTTTGCATGATGACAGAAAACTCTTTGAGTTTATGGTTCTGGATGCTTTTCAGGCAGGCTTGAGCTGGGCAATAGTCCTTAAGAAAAGAGAATCTTTCAGAAAAGCATTCAGTAATTATGATGTAAAGAAAATTGCAAAATATGATGTTCAAAAAGTTGCTGAACTGTTAAACAATGAAGGTATTATTAGAAATAAAATGAAAATTCTTGCAGCAATCAAAAATGCTCAGGTATTTCTCAATGTACAAAAAGAATTCGGCAGCTTTGATAAATTTATCTGGCAGTTTACAAATTACAAGACCGTTGTAAATAAATGGAAAACACTAAAAGATATTCCTCCAAAAAGTGCAATTTCTGATGTAATGAGCAAAGACCTTAAACAGAGGGGATTCGGCTTTGTCGGTTCAACGATATGTTATTCTTTTATGCAGGCGGCTGGCATGGTCAATGACCACATTGTAGAGTGTTTCAGATATAAAGAAGTACAGAAAATAAAAAATTGAATAATAAATCTAATGAATTTTATTTTATCAGAACATGCAGTAACGAAGGTTAATAAGAGGAAAATACCTTTGAGTTTAATTGAAGATGTTTATTAAAATCCTCAGCAAATAATAAATCAGGATAATTTATCTATTTTTCAGTCTATTGTGTTACTAAACGACAAAGAATATCTTTTAAGGATTTTCGTTAATACAGAAGTTGAACCTAAAATAATTGTAACTGTTTACATAACAAAAAAATTAAAGAAATATTTGGTGTTATATTGAAAATAAAATATGACAAAGAAGTTGATGTTATCAATATACAATTGAGTGAGGCAGAGATTGTCGAAACCGATGAAGACAAGCCGGGAGTTATTATTGATTATGACAAGAATGGCAACATTGTTGAAATTGAAATTCTCAATGCTTCCAAAAATACTTCTCATCCTACCAAAGTTGAATATGAGTACGCTTAATATATACATTTATTGAAAATTGGAAATTACTACAATTATTGGCTTACTCGCAGCATTTTGCACTACATTTGCATTCATTCCCCAATTAATCAAAGTTTGGAAGAATAAACATGCAAAGGATATTTCTCTCAGAATGTATATATTATTCATTCTGGGTATTACCTTTTGGCTTGTCTATGGAATTCTAATAGGAAGTCTCCCTATTATTATAGCAAACTCAATAACAATTATTTTAGCTTCAATTATTCTTGTCTTTAAAATTAAGTATGGTTAATGGTTTCAATAAATTAATATTTATATCGGTTACTTTTTTGTTTTTGTTTTAGTTATCAAAAGTTAACAGATATGAAAACACTTACATTAAATATCTCCGAATCAATTTATGATGAACTGCTTTCATTATTAAATACCAAATATCCAGATAATATAAGTGTTGTTGATGATGATATATTCACTGAAGAAGATGAGACAACCTACCTTGAAGCACTCGGTGAACTCGAAAGAGGAGAAGCAATCAACCTGGAACAACTGAAGAAAGAATTCAATGTATGATGTAGAATTTTCAATTTACAATTTTCAACTCAACACTTAACACACAAAACTCAACACTATCAAAAGGTGTTATATCAATCTACTATTTTGTTCATAGTTTGTTGAATAACTAAATCATAAAATTACTATGTTTGCAGTGCCGTTCTTTGACTCACTGGACGGATAATAATAATAACGAGATATGGAAAAATAATAAATTATGGATTTTGTCCATTTACATAATCACACACATTATTCTTTGCTGGATGCACTCTGTACACCTGAAGAATTAATTAATGCCGCTGTTGCAGATGGGCAGAAAGCACTTGCACTTACTGACCACGGCGTAATGTTCGGCTGTTATGAATTTTATAGGAAAGCAAAAGCAGCAAAAATTAAACCTATTATCGGCTTTGAGGCTTATGTAGCTAATGGCAGTCGTTTTGATAAAACTGCAGGTAAATCGAAAACAAAAAAGAAAAATTATTATCATCTCGTTTTACTTGCCAAGAATGAAATAGGATATAAAAATTTACTCAAGCTTACATCACTTGCTCATACTGAGGGTTTTTACTACAAACCGAGAATAGACAAGGAACTGTTAGAACAATACAACGAAGGCATTATTGCATCATCTGCTTGTATAGCTGGAGTTATTAGTCATCACCTAATTAACAATGACTATGATAAAGCTTATGAAGAAGCTAAATACTATAAAGATATTTTTGGTGAAGACTTTTATATTGAACTCCAAAGCCATTTCCTGACTGATGACCAGATTGTACTAAGCGAAGCACCTAAGATAGCAAAAAAACTAGGTCTCAAACTTATAGCGACAAATGATATTCATTATCTTAATGGCGACCATGCCATAGCTCATAATATTTTATTGAACATTAAAGACGTTACGGCAGCTACATCAGGACAGGTTGATATTTACAAATTGAGATACCGTACTCCCGAAATGTATTTCAAGACTAAAGAAGAAATGATTAAGCTATTCTCCGATTTTCCTGAGGCTATTGATAATACAAATGAAGTTGCCGATAAATGCAATATCAACCTCGATACAGAACTACACATGCCTGAATTTCCATTGCCGAAAGATAAGTTCAATTTATCTCACTCGGAATATCTTGAGGAATTGACATTCAATGGAATAAAACAGAGATATAATGTTATAACGGATGAAATTGCAGAGAGAGCAAGGTTTGAGCTTGAAGTTATTAACAAAATGAATTTCCCAAGTTACTTTTTAATTGTAGGTGACTTCATCAAAGCGGCAAAGGAACTTGGCGTTTCTGTTGGTCCCGGGAGAGGCTCTGCTGCAGGGAGTATCGTTGCTTATGCTCTTGGAATAACAAATATTGACCCATTGCCTTACGGATTGCTTTTCGAAAGGTTTCTTAATCCCGATAGAGTATCAATGCCCGATATTGATATTGATTTCAATGATGAAACCCGCGACAGGGTCATTGATTATGTGCGTAAAAAATACGGTGATGAATGTGTTGCACAGATTATCACTTTTGGTAAGCTGTCAAGCAGGGCAGTATTAAAAGATGTTGGCAGGGTACTGGGTGTTGAGCTTTCAAAAATTAATGAAATTACTTCAAAGATTCCTGTTGTTCAGGGTAAAGTCGCTGATTTAAAAGAAGCACTCGAACTTTCTGAATTGAAATGGGTGAAAAATTCAGATGACCCCAAAATCAGAGAGCTTATAAATTACTCCCTTTTACTTGAAAATAAATTTAGGAATAGCGGATTGCATGCCGCAGGAGTAGTTATAGCTCCAAAGGACATCAGGGAATACGTCCCCGTTTATATGGCTTCAAAGGCTAAAGGACATACTGCTGAAATTGCAACCCAATATTCTATGAATGAACTTGAATATGCAGGTCTGCTTAAGATGGATTTTCTCGGTTTGAGGACTCTCTCGATTATTGACAAAACACTCGAAATGATTAAGATAAATCATGGAAAAGACATATTCATTGATGAAATTGATTTTAATGATGAAAAAACCTACGAACTGATTTCCAATGGTGATTCTCTTGCCGTGTTCCAGTTTGAATCCCAGGGAATGCAGGATTATCTAAGGCAGTTAAAACCTAAAGACCTGGAAGAGCTTACTGCTATGAACGCCTTGTACAGGCCGGGGCCAATGGCTAATATACCTGATTTCATTGACAGGAAGCATGGCAAAAAACCGATTCAATACCTGCATCCGATTATGGAGAAATCCCTGAAAAACACTTATGGAATTATCGTCTATCAGGAACAGGTAATGCAATTGGCAAGGGATATCGCAGGATTCACACTTGCTCAGGCTGACATCTTGAGACGTGCTATGGGCAAGAAAAAGAAATCTGAAATGGACAAGTTACAGCCTGCATTTATCGAAGGTGCTAAGAAAAATGGCTTGGATGAAAAGCTTTCAAACGAAGTTTATGACCTGATTGAAAAATTTTCCAGTTATGGTTTCAATAAGTCTCACTCACTTGCTTATTCATATTTAGCTTTCCAGACAGCATGGCTTAAAACCTATTACCCGGCTGAGTTTCTTGCTGCAAACATGTCAGCAGAATTAAACAATCAGGATAAAATTGTACAATTAATTGAAGAAGCAAAGAAATTCAACATCAAAGTAATGCCGCCTGATGTCAATAAATCTTATGCAGGATTCACACCTGTTGAAAATTCAATTCTATTCGGATTAGCCGGCATCAAAAATGTTGGCAAGACTGCCGTTGAAAGCATTATCAAAGCTCGTGAAGAAAAACCATTCCAATCCTTTTTTGATTTTCTTGCAAGAGTTGATACCAAGCTGATTAACAAACGTTCCTTAGAAGCCTTGATTTGTTCCGGAGCATTTGATTCGATGCACTGCGGCCACCGTGCTGCTCTGATGGATACCATTGAATCCGGACTTGAATATGCCAAAGCTTATCATGAAGCAAAAAACAGCCAGATTGAAAGCCTCTTTGGTGGTGGAAGTGAAGTTCATCTTGTTGAACCTGCTATAAAGGAAACCGAAGAATGGACCGAGAAATTACGACTCGACAAAGAAAAAGAAGTGCTTAACTTTTATGTAAGCGGTAATCCGCTCGACAGGTTCTTTCCTTATGTTGATTCTCTGCCGACACTCTATCTCGGAGACAATGACAGCAAGCTGATTGGCGAACAAGTGCGAGTCTGTGGAATAATATCAGATGTCAAAACACGTTACGACAGGTACCAGAATCCGATTGCATTTGTTCAACTCGAGGACTATACAGGAAGGGCAAATTGCATTATCAGGAGCAAAGTATTCGCCGCTTATAAAAATAAATTGAATACTGATGATATAGTTTTGTTTTTAGGAAGGTCCGAACTTTCCGGGGAGGAATTAAAAGTAATCGTTGATGAAGTTCTGACCTACGACGAAGCTTCAGCCCGTTATGCCAAAGGATATAGCTTATGGATTGACATTGAAAAAAATGGAAATGATACTATAAACAACATAAAAAAACTCTGTGTTGATGACGGCAAAACAAATACCCTGATTTTTAATTTATACAACAAATCCAACAAAAATGTATCCAGATACGTGTCTTATGATGTTCATATTCCGGTTTCTCACAATGTAGTCAATAAATTGATTAACTTTGTCGGAAAAAATAATATCAAATTTGTTCTGGAATAATTTTAATAAAAAGAAAGAACTCAATTCTCGATTTTCAAATTAGTAGTTGTACTAATTGTTTTTAAAATTAAAAATTAGAAATTTCAAATTCATTTTAAATTAAAAATTAAAAATTAAAAATTATTGATTGTTGTATAATAAAGGTATTTAATTTATAATATGGTAAAAAGCCCTGTAATACGGTGGATTCTAATAGTATCAGGATTACTAAGTATAATTGTTGCTATCATTGGAATTTTCTTACCTTTAATTCCGACAACACCTTTACTGCTTTTGGCTGCGGCTTGTTTTGCTAACAGTTCCGAAAGGTTTTACAAATGGCTTGTCAATAACAGGTATCTCGGCAGTTTCATTCGTAATTACCGTGAAAGAAAAGGCGTCCACTTCAAAATCAAAGCAATAGCTCTGACTTTAATGTGGGCTGTAATGATTTATACTGCCTTTTTCGTGATAAAAATTTTAATAATAAAAATTATTTTAATTATTATTGCAATAGTTGTAACTATACATCTTTTTAGAATTAAAACATTGTACGATTAATTTGTTATAATCTTAAGACTCGTTATGGAAGCATTATTTCTTGTTATCGGATTAGTTTTCGGTTTCGTCACTACCTGGTTTATTTTAAATAAGAATAAATCCAAAATCATAACTAATAATGAGAAACTGAACCAACAACAAAATGATTTAACTGCTTCCAATAAGTTTCTCGAAGATAAAATCATTGATATTAAATCCTCTCTGAATACAGCCGAAACAGAGCTAAAGCAGAAAACCGATGACATTATCGAATTGACGAGACAACTCTCAAAAAAAGATGCTGATTTTATTAATCTTGAAAACCGCCTGAAAGAAAATAAATCAGAATTAGAACAGATTCAGGAAAAATTCTCTACTGAGTTCAAAAATCTCGCAAATGAAATCCTCGAGGAAAAAACGAAGAAATTCACCGAACTGAACAAGACAAATTTAGATGAAATCCTTAAGCCGCTCGGCGACAGAATAAAAGATTTTGAAAAGAAAGTTGATGAGACTTATGATAAGGAATCTCAGCAGCGTTATTCACTCAAAATTGAAATCAAGAACCTGATTGAACAAACCCAGATGGTCAGCAAGGAAGCAAGCAACCTGACTAAAGCACTCAAGGGCGAAGCAAAGACCCAGGGCAATTGGGGTGAAATGATTCTTGAAAGCATTCTCGAAAAATCAGGTCTTGTAAAAAACCGTGAATATTTCGTTCAGCAATCTTTTGCAAAGGAAGAGGGTGAAAAAGGGAAACTTCAGCCTGATATTGTCGTAACATTGCCCGGTAACAGGAATGTTATCATTGATTCAAAAGTCTCCCTTGTGGCTTATGACAGGTATTGTTCTTATGATAACAAAGATGAGCAGGACTTAGCTTTGAAGGAACATGTACGTTCAATCAAAAGCCATATTGATAACCTCTCATCAAAGAAATATCCCGACATCCAAATTGAAACACTCGATTTCGTTATGATGTTCATACCTGTAGAACCTGCATACCTGCTTGCAATCCAATTCGACACTTCACTTTGGAATTATGCTTATGATAAGCGAATACTCTTAATCAGTCCGACAAACCTGATTGCAGTTCTGAAAATGGCAGCTAACTTATGGCGTCAGGAATATCAGGGTAGAAATGCTTCCGAAATAGCAAAAAAGAGCGGCGAGCTTTACGATAAATTTGTCGGCTTGATTGAAGATCTTATTGAAGTGGGTAAACGTCTCGATAGTGCAAAGAATACTTATGAAGAATCTATGAAAAAACTTTATTTAGGAAAAGGTAACTTAGTTAAAAGGGCAGAGGACATAAAAGAACTTGGAGCAAAAACCACTAAATCAATCCCGCAAATTCTTATTGACAGGGTGAACGAAGATGAGAATTAATAATTCACAATTCACAATTGATAATTAAAAGATTAAGTGGGGAAGATAATTCGTTTGAAATTATTTATGAAAAATAAATTATATTTGAAATTGAGGTTGTTTATTAAAGTAAATAATTTTAATTAAATAAATTCAAAATTATTGAAAGTAAAAATCATGAAAATCCTTCAAATATTTTTTCTGTTTGTTATTATAGCATTATTTTTTAGCTGCCAGAACACAACCGGGCCTGTTAACTACAACACATTTATACCTCTCAACATTGGCAATTACTGGATTTATGAAGTTTATTCGAAAGATTCTTTAAATAGTAATCTCAACTTTCATAATGATTCAATGGTTGTGGTTGGTACTTTAAAGGATTCGCTAGGTGACTTTTTTGTATTATTATATTTTCGGGAT
Organism: Bacteroidota bacterium; assembly: GCA_021824625.1. Taxonomy (GTDB): domain Bacteria; phylum Bacteroidota; class Ignavibacteria; order Kapaibacteriales; family UBA2268; genus XYC2-FULL-35-21. The sequence goes on from JAKAKE010000117.1 coordinate 36,463, forward strand.
GGATTTTTGATTGATTCTATGAAA
>JAKAKE010000169.1 GCA_021824625.1 Bacteroidota bacterium
TTGATAATAGACCTGGAAATGCATTATACGAGTCATACACATTGTCATCTGAAAATATTGGATGGAATACAATTGATGTTTCAAGTAGAAATATTAAGGTTGAAGGTGATTTCTTAGCTTCATTTAATACGATTGATACAATTGCTACATTGGGTTATAATAAGAATAATTCACACAGGGCATGGGATTATGATGGTACTGAATGGTCCCAATTTGATGAAACTTATTTTATAAATGCTATTGTAAGATATAATAATACATCACAAAATCCAAAATGTTCTTTTAAAATAAAGAATGCTGGCTTAGCAGACTTAAATATAACAAATATCATTTCTGATAATGACTGGATAGTTGAACTGAATCCTGTTATTCTGACGATAAAGAATAATGAAGAAAAAGATATTTACTTTACCATTGATGCCAACAAAGCAGATTACGGGCTTAATTTTGGAAGAATAACTGTTTCCTCAAATGACCCGGAAAATCCTATAAAAGAAATATTTATTATATACGAAAAGAGTATTACTGGGATTGAAAATACTGATATATCTAAACAAGACATAATTAGACTATCACCTAATCCGGCTTATGATAATGTTGATATTACATATAATATCTTCAAAGCATCAAGTGTTACATTATCAATTACTGATAACCTTGGCAAAAATATAGTTGAATTTATTAATAATGAATATTATGAACAAGGTTCTTATAATAAAATCTATAATCTCAGTTATCTGTCATCGGGTGTTTATTACTGTACTTTGAAAACAGATGGATATACAGAAACAGTTAAACTTTATATTACAAAATAATTAATAAATTGATAATTAAAACTTTGGCATTGGAGGATATATGAAAAGCAGATTGATTATTATTCTATTAATTATTGTATTAACAACAATAATAATTAGCGAATCGAATGCACAGGTTCAGCGAATGGGAATATTGCAAGGTAATTATCAAATTGAACCAAATGGTTCTATTAGAGTTAAAACATTTTGTGTTGACCCTAAAAGAGATATACCTTCTGATTCAACTTCATTTTTATATTTATTGACACACAATCAAAAAGCTAAAGTGAGAATAGGAAAACAAACATTTAACTTACAAGATGCTATTAATAAAAATCTGATTGAAATAAAAGGAATAAAATTAATTGAAAGCATTAATGATACTGCTTTGATTAATTCTTTATCTGAAGAAGACAAGACATATTTCCTTTTTGTTGTTGACATAATTGAAAATCCTGGTAAAATAACTTTTAAAAAATTACTGAAAATTTATGATTATCCATTCATTAGAAGAACAATTTCTGATGAAGAGCTTCAAATGATTGATCAGATAAAAGATGAATATGAATCAATGTCTTTATCTGAAAGAGTTATAATTGATTCTTTTCTAAATGTTTGGATGTCAATGTTTCTTGAACCATTAATTCGGGAACTAAGAATGTCTGGTGATTATACTGGTCTTCGTTTCATTAATAAAACAAGTAAACCAGCAAGAATTGATTTATCAGAATGTATATTATTAGGTGAGGAACATGAAGGTTACGAAGACTTGAAAGAGGTGATGTTTTATTTGAATAATTTAAATCAAAATGATTTAAATGAAATGACTAAACATCAAAATAAAGTCTGGGATTTAAGAAAGTAAGATCTTTTATGTCAAAAAATGTTCAATATCTCAAATTATTTGAATTTAAAAACTATTATAAAAATTAATGCAATTATTTAACATTGTTTATTTTCTTTATGGAGACTGATATGAAAAAAAATTTGATTATTGCAATAGTGTTGCTTTTTGTAGCTTTGAATAGTAATATATTCTGTTTTGATAAACAATTAAACGAATTAGAAACTTTAGAGGATTTCATAGAATTCATTAAGGTAAATGCCCCATCTGAGGATGCTTTTCTAGCAGTACAAAGATTATCTGCATATTATATTAAGGAAAAAGACTGGGATAATGCAATTCAGTGGTATGAATTATATAAATCAAGTTTTCCGGGTATGGGAAGTCGCTTTAATAAAATTATTGGATTATTAAGTGAAAATGATTCTATAATGACCATTACAAGCATTAAAAATATAAATACCGAATCTGAAGAGGCTTTTCCTGTTCCGTCCGCGGATGGCAAAGTATTATATTTTGCAAGTGATAGACCCGGAGGTATAGGAGGAGAGGATATCTATTATTCGGTATTAAAAAATAATGAATGGCAAAGTCCAAAGTTGTTGCCAGGTAATATTAATACTATATATACAGAAACCCCCAAATCAATTTCTTCAGATGGAAATAAGTTAGTAATTTTTGGGAATTTCTATGATTCATACGGTAGTGGAGATATGTGGTATATTGAAAAAACCAAATCAGGTTGGAGTAACAAAATGCATTTCCCGGAACCAATTAATACTCAATATTTTGATGGCGATGGCTCTTTCACTTCAGATGGTCGTGCTTTTATTTTTTCTACAGATAGACCTGGTGGAGTCGGTGAATATCATGCAAAAGGTTCAGAATTTCATGGCTGGATTGCCGGCAATATTGATTTATGGGTGTGTATTAAAAATGAAAATGGTTGGAGTGAAGCTATAAATTTAGGAAGTGTTATCAATACACCATATGCGGAACGTTCCCCTTTTTTGCATCCGGATGGAAAGACTCTATACTTTGTATCTGATGGACATTATGGCTTGGGCTTATGTGATGTTTTTAGGTCAGTTCGACTTTCGGATTCCTCCTGGACTGAATGGAGTGAACCTGTAAACCTTGGAAAAAATATTAATTCTTGTTACAATGATGAATGGTTTGTTATTACTACTGATGGTAAATATGCTTATTATTCAAGTTATAAAAACAACAATCAAATAGACATTTATAAAATTTCTTTACCTAAGTCTATTGATCCAGAAAGAAATGTCGCAACTGTTAATGGTAAAGTAATAGATAAAAAAACTGGCAAACCAATATTACAAGCAGAAATTAAGTGGGTTGAATTAAAAACAGGAGAAATATTAAATCAAGACCTTAGTACTAACCCTCAAACAGGTGAGTTTTTTATTGTACTTCCGGTCGGCAAAAATTATGCTTACTATGCAGACAAACCAGGTTATTTCTCTGAATCTGAGCATTTGGATTTAACTGGAATAAAGAAAAACATAACAAAAGAAATAAATATTAAACTTATTCCTGAGCCTGAAATACAAGGTTGCAATATTACATTTCAATTGAATAATATATATTTTGATTTCGATTCTGCTTCACTAAAGCAGGAATCTTTTTGGGAATTGAATAGAGTAATTGATTTTTTAAAAGATGCACCAAATTGTAAAATTCAAATTAATGGACATACCGATTCTATTGGTACTAAGGAATATGACCAGTTATTATCTGAAAGAAGGGCTAAATCTGTAAAAAATTATTTAGTTTCAAATGGGATAACAGAATCAAGAATAATAACTAAAGGATATGGTGAAAAAAAGCCGATTGCATCTAACGAGACAGAAGAAGGAAGAGAAAGAAACAGAAGGGTTGAGTTTATTCTAAAGAAAAAGTGAATTTTAAAATGTATAAGTATGAAGAAAAAAAATATAATAAATTAACGATTTTATTTACAAATAATTTTCGGAGGTTATCATGAAAAATTCAAAACTATTCATTATTTTAATTGTATTTCTTTTTATTCAAAATGGTTTTGCCCAAACACCCGGTACACTGAAGTGGTCATTTACAACAGGCGGCTCGATTTACAATACACCAGCCATAGGATCAGACGGAACTATCTACATTGTATCGCAATATAATGGTTCAAAGCTTTACGCAATTAATCCAGACGGTACACTGAAGTGGCAATCTTATATAATTAATACTAATTGGTTCCATAGTAGCCCTGTTATAGGAACTGATGAAACAATTTATATTACTACGGATAAACTTTACGCTATAAATTCAGAAGGTTACCTAAAATGGTCGATCAAATCAATTAATGACTTTCGTTCTAATCCAGCCATAGGTTCAGATGGAACAATCTATGTTGCTGATATGACTTATCTTTATGCCTTTAATCCGGATAGCACAATTAAATGGAAATTTGAACCATTCAATGGATTAGGTTTTGAATCAGTATTGTCAATTGGCTTAAGAGGTACGATATATTTAGGTGCTAATGGTAAGTTATATGCTGTTAATCCAGATGGAACTCAGAAATGGGAGTTTTTAATGGCAGGATACGGTGGACCTTCCAATCCAGCCATTGGAGCTGAAGGAACTATCTATATTTCATCGAGAGGGAAATTTTATGCAATTAATCCTGATGGAACAAAAAGGTGGGTGTTTTCGTCAAAATATGAAACCTATGATCCTTCACCTACTATAGGTGAAGATGGTACAATTTACTTTGGATCATATAGTGATAGTACTCTATATGCATTTAATCCAGATGGGACACAGAAGTGGACATTTAACATAACTGGGTGTAATACACCTATCATAGGAGCCGATGGAATAATATATATTGGATCTATAGATAATAAACTACACGCAATAAACCCAAATGGTACAGAAAGATGGGAATTTACAACTGATGGATTGGTATATAAACCCACAATTGTAAATGACGGTACTATATACTTTGGCTCCGAAGATACAAAGCTATATGCATTGAATAGTTCGAGCATGGGACTTGCTCGAAGCAGTTGGCCCAAGATTCATCAAAACATAAAAAATACAAGTTTACAAGAGGGCAGTTTTAGCAACGAATCACCAGTGCTTTATGGATGCAATGTAACACCAATTAATGGTCATGAACAAACGGATTTTATCTTTTCCGTAAATTATTACGATAAAAACAATGATGCCCCCTCATACATAACTGTAAAAATTGACAATAAAACTTCTAATGATATGATAAAAAGAGAAAAGGCAAACAAATTTTCTGATGGAATAATTTATGAATATAAAACAAAGCTAGAAAAGGGAGGTCACAGCTATACTGTTTCTGCCAGTGATGGATTTGCTAATGCAATTGGAGATATTTTAACTCACTCTGGACCTACAGTAACTGATTCAAATTCAGAACCTATTCTTTCGAATGGAAAGGTTTATCCAGAAACAGGCAATCCAAGTACAGAGTTTTGCTATTCGGTAATCTATTCTGATAGCGATAACGACTCATGTTCAGGAATAATTATTAATCTCGATAACAATCCTCCAGTATCCATGATAGCTGTAAATCCAAATGATAATGATTATACCGATGGAAAAATATATTATTATAAAACTAAATTGAGCAAAGGTCCTCATTCATTTTCAATTTCAGCAAGGGATTGGACCTTAAATGCGACAGGTGATACTAACTTGCATACGGGTCCCAGTGTCATTTCTTCTGGGATAGAACCTATGTTACTCAACGGAATCGTCGAACCTCAAGTTGGTAGTACAGATACAATATTTACTTTTTCAGTAAAATATATCAATAAAGATGGATTACCACCATCTTCATTGGATATAAAAATTGATAATAGCACATTTGCAATGTCTCCGGTTGATGTAGGTAATTTAGACTTTACAAATGGTGTAAATTATCAGTATAGAACAAAACTTGGGACAGGCTCTCATAAATATAACTTCACTTGCAAGATCAATGAAAAACATACAATAGGAGACACATCAGTACACTCAGGGCCAACAGTAGGAGAATTGCCTAATGGTTTGTTACCCTTCAAAGGAATGTGGGTCGGGAAAACAGATCAAAATTATACTGTTTCCTTTGTTATTACTGAAAATCAAGATTCAGTAAGATTTTTTAAAGGTTATATCTATACTACCGGTAGTATAATTATTAACGGAAATGAAACTGCATACAATCGTCTTATCAATGCAAGAACTGATAGTCTCAGAATCTCTAATAAATCATTTTCATGTCGTTATGAGGAACCTGTTGAACTTCCTTTTACTACAGGCTATGCTGTAGCTAATTTTTCTGGAGTTTTCAATTCTCCTATATATGCAACCGGGACAATGGATGGTTTATATCCAGTTATCCATTGGGAGGGTGCCCAAATGTATCAAGTATTGTTAAGGGGTTCTGGCACCTGGCAAGCTTCACTTCTATCTTCAATCGTAATTACAAGTCCATCCAATTTTTCTATGTTAGATACTCCAAATATTACTGTAACGGGTTTTGCTTCGGGATTCCTTGTAAAAACAGCCAAGTTGAATAATGTACCCGTTCAGATTTCCAATGATGAATCTTTTCAATCTAGTTTAACATTGACAGAAGGTGAAAACAAAATCACCCTGACAGCATTAGATGACAATGGTATAATCGTAGGAGATAACACTATTTTTGTTACATTAGATAGCAAATCCCCCGTTGTTGTTATAACTGAACCTGACAATAACAAAGTAGTTAATCAACAACCTATTGTTATTAAAGGAACTATTGACGATCCTACTATTTTATCTCTAAATATAAATGATAGTCCAGTTAATATAATTAATGGAAATTTTGAAACAAATGTTTATTTAAAAAGTGGTTTAAACAAAATTATTGCTATGGTTTATGATAAAGCTGGAAATTTGGGTCTTGATTCAGTTATTGTAGATTATCAACCTCTTGTTGATGTAGATGAAGATTTTCGTGCAGTAGATACTGAATTTAAATCTCTTCAAATTTATCCTAATCCGATTAGCAATAAAACCGAGATTCAATACAAAATAGTAACATCTTCGATAATTTCTCTTTCAATTTCATATAATCTTGGAATTGAAGTAAAAAGATTAGTTGATAATCAATTTATTGAACCTGGTCAACATAGTATTGAATTTGATGCAAGTAGTTTATCATCCGGTGTGTATTTCTGCACTCTAAGAGCCGGAGGTAAAATTGAAACAATTAAATTTGTGGTGTTGAAATAGAACAATATAGCAACAGTAGAAAAATATTTGAAATAAATATAAATTAAAAAATATTCTTCAATTAATTTAGGAGCTGGTAATGAAATTTGTACTTTTACTCCTGAGTGTGCTGTATGTTTTCACAAGTTCATTGATTGGACAATCTCTTACTGTTTTTATATATAATCTAATAATTAATTACACATAAAGCTTTACATTTTTCATTACTTTTTTGATAGTGTGAGAACATTTGCCAGAACCAAGCCACTCTATCATTTAATCTATTAATAAATCTATTGTGTG
>JAKAKE010000025.1 GCA_021824625.1 Bacteroidota bacterium
CTATAATAGTAATAACAAAAAAAAAGTGAAAATGTTACAGTTCAACTAATAAATAATTTTTTTTTAAAAATTATGTTATCGAACACCAGTATAGATTTTCAATTTTCAATTTTATAATTTTCAATCAAAAATTAATTTTTAATATTAAAATTTAAACTAAATTCTTTGTTATTATGAAAAATTATTTCAATTTATAATTTCAATTGTTTAAATACTCTAATAACAAGTAAAACTAATTGAGATATGTGTTTTCGAACCTGATTTAAGTTTATGTAATATATTTATCAATTATCCTGAATAATTCTTCCTGGTCAAAAGGTTTCGAAATATAATCCGTACATCCGCCTTCAATGAACTCTTCTTTGTCGCCGTGCATAGCAAAGGCAGTAACAGCTATAATGGGAACATTTTCATAATATTTAATTTTCCTTATTTCTTTTGTTATACTGATTCCGTTTTTACCTTTGCCAAGATTGATATCCATCAATATTAATGAATATTGATTTCCATGTACCATGTTTATTGCCTGGGAAGCATCGACAGCATAATCAATTTCAAATTTATCCTTAAAAAGTTTTTCGATTAGCAGTCTGCTAATCTCATCATCTTCAACATAAAGCATTTGGGGTTTTGCATCTGCAGAAATGTTTAATTTGAGTTCAGGAGTTTTTCTTTGAACTTCATTGCTTGTCAATGTTTCGGCTCCATGATACCCTATTAAAGGTAATTTTACAGTAAATGTCGAACCTTCATTAAGCCTGCTTCTCAAAGTAATTGAACCACCGAGTAATTCGACATACTTTTTGCATATTGTCAAACCTAATCCGGTGCCTTCAAAGCTTCTGTTCAATCCTTCGCTTGCCTGCCTGAATTCATCGAATATTGTATTATATTGACTTTCATCAATACCAATGCCGGTATCAATAACATCAATGACAGCATAATTCTCTCCATTAACAATCTCTTGAACTAACCTGACACGAACACTGCCTTGTGCAGTAAATTTAATGGCATTATTTATGAGATTATTCAGAATATCCCAAATAATTCTTGAGTCGCAATCAAAGTAAAGACTTTCGAGTGAGGTTTCTAATTTCAATTCCAATTGTTGTACACTTGCCTCATGCTTGAAAAATTCTATTGCTTCATTTAAAATTTCAATCAAGTTAATATGAGATAAATTCGGCTTAACTTCATCCGAAGCAATTTTAGACAGGTCAAGTACTAAGTTTAAAGTTTGCATCAATCTTTTACTGCTTTTGTAAATCAAATCTGCAATTTCATTTACATTTTCAAGTTCTAATTCCTCCCTCAGAATCTGCGAGAAACCAATAATGCCGTTCATAGGAGTTCTCAGCTCATGACTCATATTCGAGAGAAAATTCGATTTGAGTCTGTTCATCCCTTCAGCTTTTTCTTTTGCTTTGATTATCTCTTCGATTGCTTTTTTTCTTTCTGTTATATCATTTGACAATATAAAAAGGCCTTCAGGTATAGGTTGAATTCTCAATTCGAACCACCCTGAAGTTCCATCATCAAAGGGAAATTCATTTTCCATGAGAATTGTATTATGTTCTTTTTTGCATTTTTCCAGAGCCTTAAACATATCTGATTTTTCAATTCCGGGATAAACATCCATCATCCTGTTTCCAATAAGCTCTTCTCTGTATTTTCTTCCCTGCTTAATAACAGCATCATTAACATAAACGTATCGCCAGTCGTGGCTTATAATCTGAGCTCCTTCGAGCATATTGTCCAGTGTAGTTCTGTAACGTTCCTCGCTTTCTTTCAAAAGCTTCCGTTGGAGACGTTTCCCGGTTTCATCCTGGAATACTAATACAATACCAATCATTGAACCGTCAGTATTATAGATTGGAGCACCTGTATCCATCAAAGGTATCTCCTTTCCGGTTTTCGAAATTAAAATTGTATGATTAGCCAGCTCTTTGACTATACCATGTTCTACTACTTTCCGAAAAGCATTTATTTCCATTTCACCGGTTTCTTCATTTCTAATAGAATACACATCATTAAGTATTCTTCCTCTGGCTTCTCTGAGTTTCCAGCCCGTCAAATTTTCAGCAATTGTATTCATGTATTCAATTTTACCGCTAATTTCGGTTGTAATAACGCCATCTCCCACACTATCCAAAGTAACCTTGAACTTTTCCTGAGATTGCCAAAGCTCTTTTTCTTTGCTGTATAAATCTTTATAGATATTTTTTTGGCGGCGGCTGTATATGTATGAAAAACCTGCACCGGTCAAAAGAATTAAAATTAAAATGAAGCCGCTGATTACACCTGCCATCAAATATAATCCGGAATATATTTCGCTTTGGTCAACTTTAGTAGCCATAAACCAATGGGTGCCCGGGACAGGGCGAATGTCGGCAAGAACTTTATTGTTGCGATAGTCTTTACCTTCAAAAATTCCTTTATTTCCTAAAACAGCCTGTACGGTCGGTATCTCTTTATGAGTGAGTGAAATTCGAAATTTTAAAGTGGTATTTTTCAAAAACCGGGTTTCATTAAGAAAAAGCACGCTGTCGTTTTCTTTACGAACAATCAATGTTTCGGATGTGCTGCTTGGAGTGGGCCATGACTGAATGAGCGGGAAGAGGTAATCGTTGGGGTCAATACGCAATACAAATGCGGCAATAGGGACATTCATTTCATTTATCACAGGTGCTATTATATCGTAATGTATTATCTTTTGTGCCGGACAATAATAAAAATCTGTAAATGTTATTTCTTTCTTTGCGATATCTTCTATAATTTTTTCTGTAGTAATTTTTTCAATTTTATCATTATCTTTAATGTTTAGAATCATCCCGCCTTTAATAGAAGCTAAGAAAACATCTTCGTAGTTGTAACTGTCTTTGCAGAGTATCATTCTTTCTTTAATAGCTTTTCTCAGGGAAGTATTATTTGGATTAACCAATAACTCCTGAATAGCCATGATTGCTAAAGGAGATTTTGAAAGTCCAATTGCATCACCTGTTCTCTCTTTATGCCATTGCACAATCTGGTCAATCTTTAAATCTGCAATGGCTTTAAGTTCCTGATGCTTTTCTTCACTGATTCTGGTTGCTTCATAATTATAAAATATGTAGCCGCAAATAACAAATAATACGCTGACACAAATAATCAGAATGACCGTGTGTTTCTTATTAGATAGGTCAATTGCTAATTTTGAACTCATATATCACCTAAAATAATCAGATTACTCAGTTACTTTAAACCTGTAAAAATTCAAATTACATAGGAAAATAATTTTTGACATACCGAAGTTTCCAGTAATTATCCCGATTCAAAATTTAACCCGAATAAATATATTACTGTAATATAATAAAATCCCAGAGATTAAACAAAATTTTAAAATAGTTCACGAATTGACTAATTGACTCATAAAAAAGGTAACCGAATGTAAAATCAAAAATATTTTTTTTTGATAAAGCAGTATAAGATCTGAAACATAATAAAGGCAGAATAATGTTGAATCCAAAAATCTCTTTATGAATTGAAAAAGCCCGGAGCTTATGTCTGCCGCGGGCTTCTCTTTTGAACTTTATTTCAGCTTTTAACAGCTTATTTATTTTACGTCTTTTTTCATTGCCTTATGAGCTTTGTGTGCTTTGTGATGTTTCACTACCATCTTTTTCTCACTGGTAGTTGCCACAGTTTTTGTGGTTGTTTTTTCTGTTTTATGAACTTTTACAATTTTGTCATTATCAGGCTTGGGGGCTAATTTTCCTCCGGCAAACAAATTACCTGAACCTGCAACTGCAAAAATGAGCATGGCGGCTAATGCTGCAAAAAATGTCTTTTTCATAACGATTCTCCTTATTAATGTTTTATAAAATAATCTTAAACTGTTTATTAATCTTTTTGGGCTGCGCAGCTCAAATCTGATTTATTTTTTTTACAACACTTTAGACACCAGGTTCATAGAAAAGGTTTAATCAGGACTAAAAATAAAATTATATTGCAATAATTATAAGATAATAAATGATGTTACTTTGATTGGAATAATCCAAGACTTCAGTCTGGTGTGGTAATACAAATCATTTTGTCTTCACACAACACTGAACACTTAGCACCCATCACTCTGCCTTAACAAACACCTTAACAGTCTGTGTACCATGCATCTGAATAAAGTAGATGTATTGAGGTATATTTTCAATAGGAATCCTTATACTGTTTGTTGTTCCTGCTTCGATGACATCAGTCACTCTTGAAATAATCACATTGCCAAGTTCATCATATATAATTATTAACTCACATTACGCAAACATATAACTTTTGTAATACATGATGTTCAACTCCTACGGTGTTGGATCCATGCTTTGATATTGTCTTGGTTACTGAAGTTTAACTCCTACGGAGTTACTCCTTTTTTAAATTACAATCCCATCGGGATTGAAAGTCTATAATAAAACATAGCTGAATTTAACGACAATCCCATATAGATTGAACTTTATATACCAAGGATAATAATTTCTGCGTAACATGAGTTATAAGTTCAACTTGAGTAATTAACAGGCACTCTCCACACATGTGGAGGAGAGAACCTGCCGAAAATTGGATTTCAGGAGAATTAATTCAGTCTCCTGTCAACTATTGACTGTGTTAAAGCCAAAGATTCATCGTTAATATAATGAATGCTTTTGATTTTTTCGATGGACTTGTCCCTGATTTCAAGCAAAGTTTCTTCGCTTAGCATTTTATAAGTCAAGTCGCGCAGCTTACCCCATTTTTCATGTACGGGACAGGGCTTTTCGACTGTACAACCCTTAAAGCCAAGAACACATTTGTGAAAAATCTCAAGGCCGTCCATTGCAATCACAATATCAATCAAACGAATTTCATTAAGTGGTTTGCCGAGAGTGAACCCCCCGGATTTCCCTTTTTTTGAGATAACGATACTATGAACAGCAAGTGATTGAAGGATTTTGGCAAGAAAATCCTTAGGTATTTTTAATCTTTTCGAGATGCCGGTTGCTGTAAAATATGTTTCGTCATTAAAAACCGATAAGTACAAGACAGCCTGCAATGCTAACTCGCACTTCTTTGAAAAAATCACTGTCATTTTGTAACCATCTTAGAAAAATTATCTAAAAAGAACTATCAAAACCCTAAATTACTTATTGAAATTATATAAAGCAAGGTATTTCAGGATTATTTTATACAAATTAAAAATATATTTGAATAAGTTAAAGAATTATGATAATTTTAATATCAGATTTATATGTCTGTTATGAATATTTACATAAAAAGTGAAATTATTATTAAAAAATAGTTAAACATTGAATTAACAATACATTTATTGAAAAATCTATTATATTTAAAAATTGATAGCTTGTTAATTCGTTTATAATTATTAGGCTGGTAAAGCAGTTGTTTTTTTTGCACGATTTCATATATGCACACTCCCTTTGAATGAGATTTTGCAACAGTTGTTTGCCAGCCTTTATTTATTTGAGGTATTCATGAGTAAAGAAAATGATAACATTTATGGCATTCAGGCAAATATTGATGAATTAATCGCATATCAGCCCGGTGCTGTTGTCAGCAGGACTTTGATTAATAAAAAAGCAGGCACTGTTACCTTATTCTCCTTCGACGAAGGACAGAGCCTGAGCGAGCATACAGCGCCCTTTGACGCACTGGTTCATATTCTTGACGGAGAAGCAGAGATAATAATAGGTGGTGAACTTAATCAGTTAACAAGCGGAGATGTAATAATTATGCCAGGTGGCATACCTCATGCAGTTAAAGCTAATAAGAAATTCAAGATGATGCTTGTAATGGTGAAACAGGCGAATTAGAAACTAAAACATAAAGTAAAATAAATATGATTCTTAGAAATTATTTCTCAAGCATAGAAATAATTTCTTTTACAGCTCTCAAACCATTTTTTACAAAATTTATATCAACAAATCCTCTATAGTACGCTCCCAGATGCAGGTTTTGATATGCTAATGTTAAATCGGTTGTAAACTTACCATTGTGAGGAATTTTTTTTCTGACAGCCCAATATTCATCAATAGAATCTGGGAGCTTTTCATTTGGAGTGCCTTTACCAATCAGCCAACCGTCAATTGCTTTTAAAGCCGCAAGGTAAGCCATACCTGCCCCTTCCCGAACATATTTGGAATCCTCATAGATTTTTCCATAAGGGTCAATAGGACTTTTTGCAATTGTCTCTTTAGCATTTGCAAGATAGCGTTTTGCCTCTGCAAATGCCTGTTCTTTGGTTAATATTTTTTCTTGTGTTCTCTTAGCCATAAAAAAAGAAAAAATGTATATTCAAAATTACCAAATAACTAAACGAAATCAAATCATATTCATTTTATCGAATTGTTATTTGATTATATATTCAACTTTATCGCATCTTTGATTCTATCACAATTGGCATAATGTTTATAAACATCACAACTTCTGCAGACTCTTCCGGAACAGCAATTGTCAATATGTTTATAAGTCCAGCAGGGTTCACCATGTCCATTGTATGATTCACATTTTTCTCTGTCATCGTTTGAGCATTGTACTATGTCCCAGCAAGGAATAAGAGAGTAGATTGTTTTAATCGCAGGAATTGAAAATTTTTTTTCTGTGATGGCATGTCTTATACATTTAAGTCTTTCTATATCTATTTCCGAGTAAAGCCTGTGAGATGATTCTTTTTTATATGGCATTATCAATCCTTCGTGTTCATACATTCTCAATGTATGTACCGAAACACCGAGCATTCTCGCCGCCGAGCTAATGGAATACAAAGGGGTATCTTCGTTTATATGTTTATCGGATACCATTATTACCTGCTAAATAATAAAACTGAAATTTCAAACATAAACATTAATAAAAAAGCCGGAATTGTCTCAAAATAACCATCATATTCTTCATCTATCGTTATCATTGTATCAATCCCTATAATTATTTTCTCAATCGTTCATCAGTTTACATTATTGAGACAATCCCAGGCTCTAAATTCAAATCAAGTAAATATAATATTAGCTCCGGCTGACACTTCGTAGAACTGGCCAACAGAAATAATATCATCAACTTCCTCACAAAAGTCTGTTCTCGAAAGATGGAACATATCAACAGTTGCCTTGCAAGCGTATATGTTACACC
>JAKAKE010000180.1 GCA_021824625.1 Bacteroidota bacterium
CAAATATTATTTTCTAAAAATTATTTTTGTTATAATAACCTACCCTCTCTGGGTCAGCAGCACACCGCCGATAATCAGCACTCCGCCTGCGAGGAAAGGTATAGTCAACTGGTGATGAAGAAAAATGATAGCGAGTATTGTTGTTAATATCGGTTGGAGGTTGTTGAATACGGAAAGCTTGTTTCAATCATTTTTTAGTCAAAACGGCTCTTCTTAAATTTTCACATATTTAATTTTCTTTTGTGCTTCTTCTTCTATAATATTTCAAATTATATTTTTTAATAATATCTTTTGTGCTGTCCTTAACGAAATCAGCATAATTGCTGTATCCACTCAAAAGAAAAGCCTTATAAGCTCTATCTTTCATCTCCCATACTTCAATAAGCGATTTATCTATTTTACTTTTCATAAAGTACCTCCATTGGGTTTGTCATTATTAACATTTTTCTGTATCCTAACCCCTGATTAATAATATTGACTGATTCTTGCTTTTTAATATTTGCTAAATGTTTAAAATTCCACGAAAGTAAAATATCAAATTCGTAATAAGTTGCAAAAGCAAGATGCAGAGCGTCTTCATACTTGTTTTTGGGAACAACTTTTCGTTTGACATATATTTTTGCTAAATCAGATATATTTCGATTAATGTCATCATATATTTTTAACTTATATCTGCTAATTGATTTCAATAATTTGTCCTTTTTATCTTCACTTGACGTTCTATTAATTTCATCAAGAACAATTGTTGAGATAAATACTTCATAATCGTTAAGATAATTATCAAAGAAGTCTATCGTAATTTCTTTCTTTTCAGGTGCATCATCTGCAAAAATGAAATTTATAACTGATGTATCAAGATTAATTTTAAATTTTTTCTCCATATAAATTCAAATTATTGTAAGAATCATTATTAAATTAATCAGAAATAAACCGAAAAGCAATTATTTTTTCTTATCCTCTCTGGGTCAGCACCACGCCGCCGATAATCAGCACTCCGCCTGCGAGGAAAGGTATAGTCAACTGGTGATGAAGAAAAATGATTGCGAGTATTGTAGTTAAAACCGGCTGAAGATTGTTGAATACCGAGAGCTTGCTTGCCTCCATTTTCTTTAATGCCCAAAACCATATCAGGTAGCCAAAGCCGGATGTCATGATGCCGAGGTAAAGAATGCCAAGCCAGTCGAACACGTTGAATGTTACGACAGCTAATATCGGTTCATTTGTTATGAAATAAACCGGTATGTAAGTGATGAAACCGATTACCATTGTTACTGCCGTTGAATAGACAGCACCGTATTTACGGGAGAAGTCGCGTCCCAGGATTGTATATAATGCCCAGGAGAAACTCGCAAGGAGCAACAGAACATTACCTATGAAAAAATCGGATTTCAAGTCAATTCCCCTTTCGAGCATAATCAGGACGGCACCTGCAATTGCTATCGCTACACCTGTAATTTTTTTCCAGTTTCCGCTTTCTTTAAGAAAGAGCAATGCTATAACGAGTACGAATGCAGGTGAAAGAGCATAAGCAAGTCCTGCATTGGGAGCAGTTGAGAGATGTACTCCGATGAAAAAAAGGTATTGATTAATCGGTATATTGAGTATGCCGAGAAGTATGGCAACCGGAATGTCTTTCTTTTCAAGCCTGAAATTTTTCTTTTCTCTTACAATTACCCAAAATATATAAAAACCTGCGGCAAAGAAAGCCCTGAGTAAAAGAATGAGGGATGGCTGAATAGTCTCTGTCAAATCCTTGACGATGATATGAGTACCGGATGCGATTAATTGTTGAATAAAAATCCAGATGTACATTAGTTACTCACCAGTGATAATATTTTTTCTTCTTGTGCTTCGAAGTTGAGCATTTGAGCGGCTGATTCACAATTATTTTCGTAATAAACCCTGTTAATGCATAATAGATTTAGTGTATTAGCAATTTTTTGTGGTGATGAATTTGGCGATACGGCAATTCCAATTTGATATTCATCAATAATTTTTTTTATTGCAGGCAAATCACTGACGAGTGAAGGAATCCGAGCCATGCAATATTCAAAAAGTTTGTTAGGCAAAGCAAGCTGATAAGAAAATGATACAGGTTCGATGAATGATATACCAATATCAGCTGAGGAAGTCCATTCATGAAGCTCATCATAAGGAACAGAACCGCATAGAATCACCCTGTCATTTACATTGTATTTTATAGATTCATTAATAATATTTTCTTTAAATGGGCCATCGCCGAGTATGCACAGCACTCCCTCTTCAAAATATTGAAGTGATTTAATTACCGGTATTATACCTCTTCCCGGAAGTAGCTCACCCTGATAAATGAGGATTTTCTTGCCATTATTTATTGAATATTTTTCTCTTAATAAATTTGATTTAACAGCATCTCTGAAAGGAGGTAGATTCATAATAACAGTGAAAGGCTTATTTGTTTTAAAATGATTTCTCAGGTATTCTTCATCCAATGAGCCTGTAACAATGAATCGGTCAACTTTCTTTATATAATGTTTTTCAAATGCAGATATAATTCTTTGTTTGAAGGGCCTCTCCGACAAAGGTCCCAAAGCGGAATAAATCTCGCGTGAATCATAAATAATTTTGCCACCGAATATCTTTTTGAGTCTAACTGCTACCCTGAGGCTGTACAGGTCTTCTGCTATAAAATATTTTGCCGTTGCAATGTCATAGTATTTTTTTGATTCTCTATAGAAATTTCGAATACTCCGCCAGGCTTTTTTGAAATATTTCTGAATAACCGGAAATAAAATAATGTTATACTTCGATAATAAATCTGAATCTACCTGATTTCCATATGAGATAATACATACAGAATAACCACTTTTAACAAGTGTACGAGCCATGTTCAGAGTTCTTGCGTCCTTGTTTATTTCATTTACAGAAATGAAACATACATCAAATATTTTATTCCCCGGTAACATTAGATTAATCGCGCAATTTGAAATGGTAAGTGCTGCGAAGGATTCCCCGTGCATTGAAGCGTTCCTTGAAGTATATCAGGCTTTGGGCAGGTGTCATAGGGTCATCAGCAGTTGTGTCCTGCGATACTCCTATATCGAACCACTCATAGCCATTCTCCTGTGCCCATCGGATTGACTCGCTTTGGACAATGAATGCCGGGTGGAGGTGGTTGTATTCATAGAGCAGCATAATATAAAAGCAGAGTGCGACTTTTCTGTTTGCAAGAAACAGAAGTGAACCTGCAATAGGTGTATTTTCATGATAAGCTAAAAACAATTTTAAATTTTCCGGCATCAACTCTTGCAGTTTATATAAATCCTTAAGTGAATGAGTTGGCTTAACGCCAAACTTTGCTTTGTTCTTTTCGAGTATGGGATAGAATGCATCGTAATCTGTGCTTTCAACTACTTTTATTTTATCTTCACGAATAATTTTTCTTATTATTCTCCGTGCTTTTGCATCTATGTTGTTGAAGTAATTTCCTTTCGTTAGTGGAACTGCATGAGATATGTAATGCAGTTCAAAATCTGCTTTCCTGTAAAGCATTGCATATTCTACGTGCTGATTATAGACATGGCTGTAAATCAAAGGTGGAGGTATGATATAAAGCTCCCGGTAATTATGTTCGCGTGAATAATCAAGGAAACTATCAACAATTTCAAGTGCAAGATTGAATGGAATATCCTTTGTTACAATCGAGCCGTAGCTTGCACCTGTGGGAGACCAAAAAACCTGGCTGTTATCCTGCAAGCCGCCGGGCATTATGCCGACAAGTTCATCACCGTCGCGAAACATGAGATGGTGGAAATTGAATTTTCCTTTGTCATGGTAATCAAGAAAAGATTGATTGTGGAACATTGTTCCGTTGTTGGAATTCGAGACAAAATCTTCCCATTCATCCCTTTGATTTTCCTTATACTCGTGAACCGCGATTTTCGGCATTAATATTTTAATAGTTGCAAATTAAATGAAAAACAAAATTAGTTATTAGAAGTCTAATATGAAAAAATGTTGGAAATTTTAAGAAATTATGAATTTTAAATTTTGAATTTTGAATTGAAGAAATTGATTCATATTCACCGTAAATATTCAGAAACACAACGAATTCTAAATTAATTTGAAGATGATTTAACTAATCATAAAATACTTTTTCAATAAAATTGTCCTATCACTTTAAGGCACTGTTAAGAAGAAAATAATCGTATTGAAATAAATAATTTAAACTGAAATCCGGAAAATAAATCAAGGAGCATTATAGCATAAAATTTCAACAAGGTTAATTTTTCTTTCTGACTAATATTGAAGTCAGAAAGTGTTTTCTAAACAATGAGTGGAGTGCCTTATGAAAAAGCAAGCTTTGTTGAAAAGCCGTCAAGTCATTTTTGTATCCTTTTCAATTTTTATCTTGTCAATTTTTTGTCTTTATGCTCAAAGTGTTGAAGCCGATTTTCTCCTGTATAGCCCTTCTCCAGTAATGACGGGAATGGGGGGTACCGGCACAGCAATTCCAACAGATGACCCTTATAATTTTTTCTATAATCCCGCTCAATTGGGATTGAACAGTACAAACAATAATCTGGTAATCGGAATTTATCCTTCTTCTGTAAATTTATCTGCAACTAATACAAAAATATTATTCGATAATTATGCTGTGCAGGGCGGTTATGATTTATCAAAATTGCTCGGTGGTTTTCCGCTAAGTATTGGGGCTGGTTTTTTGTACCAGGGAATTGATTTCGGAGAATATATAAGAACAAAAGAGTCTGGGGTTATAATAGGTAAAGTGAATCCTTACGAAAAAGCAGCTACTTTTTCTCTCGGGTTTGGTTTTAATTATTTTATAAGAATTGCAGGAGGTATATCTTATAAATTGATTTGGTCTGATATGAATGTATCATCTTACACTGATAGTATGTTATTTTCTACAAAAGGTAATGCAGATGCTTTCGACATTGGTATTTTGGCAGAAGTACCGATTATAACAAAAATGCCTTTTGGAGATAATCTTAATTTTAATCTTTCAGCATCTGCCGGATATACATTCGCAAACTGGGGAAGCGATATGGTTTATACTACCAATAATAATGACTTTGGAAGTCCAATTGCAAGAACAGCAAGACTGGGATATGGTTTAAGTACAGGGATTGATTATAAATACAAAGAGACAGAATTTAAACTTGTCCAAATTGACTGGACTTCTGAAGCAAATGATTTATTGGCTAAAGTCAGAATTGTTGACTTACATGATTCAGTTTTCTCATTAATTTCGTATAATTCATCAGCTCCATTTGGTGAAATCAATTTCTGGGATAATGTTATTATGCTAAAAAATACATCAGCGGGTACTGTTAACAGACATGGAGTAAGGGTATCGCTATTCGAAACGGCAGATATTTCATTTGGTGGATACTCAAAACCCCACCCTCATATTAAATCATCCGGTTCAACGCTTGGCTTTAGCATTGGGACAAAGGGCGTGATGAAATTTTTATCTCAGGAAATTAAGAATGATATAATCGAATTTATTGCCAAACATTTTTCACTTCAGTATTCATATAGCATAATAAAATTTGATAAAGCATATTATTTAAATGACATTATTATTCAGTATCCGGACCAAAAATATAATGCACTATATCTGAATATGTCAGGATTTTGGTAATTAGTTGTTGAAACATGAAAAGAAAAATGTTGGAAATGGTTTTGTTCTTCCCTTATTTAATATTTTTTTGCATATTATTAACTTTTCAGTAATTTAGATAATAAATAAACACCAAAAAGAGGTTTACCGGTTTGAAATTTCAAAATAACTACACCAAAAAAATCAATAGTTACAAGCGTTTGTGGCTTAATAATAAAATTATTTTCCAACTAATTATTGGAGTAACGTTATGAAATATGTATTAGTAAGTTTAATTGCATTATTTATTTTCTCCTTTTCGGCTTTCAGCCAGGATGAGGGTAAAATCGGTGTTGGTGCAAGTTTTGGAACTAATTTAGTTGTCAGTTCTTCTCAATCGAATCCGATTATTTACAATTCAATGATTTATGTGCCTATCAATATGTCAGGATTCAGGCTGGAGCCTTTTTTGATGATTAACACAAGTAGTAACAAATATCAGGTGGAAGGACAGCCGAATACATACGAGCGTTCAATGACCGGGATTACTTTTGGAAGTGGATTCTTTTTTTTAATGAGGGCTAATAAATCAGTCGTTCCATATCTTGGTTTAAGAGTTGGCTACGGTACAAATTCGTCAAAATCCAAGAGTCAATATTCGGATTCTGAAGATTCACAAGGTAGTATATTTATTGGAGGTTTTATCGGTGGAGAATATTATTTTTCACCTGCTTTTAGCCTCGGTGCTGATGCGGGAATTTCATATTATAATTTCTTTACACCTACTGATAAATCAGGTTTAACAGATATGAAGTATGCATCATATAGTAATAGCCAAATAACAACAACTGCCGCAATAATCGCAAGAATATTTTTCTGAGATGTTTTCTTCTGTCAAGTAGATTAAATTAATTTGAATTAACCTCATCTTTAAAAAGTGAGGTTATTTTTTTTGAAACATTCTTTGCTTTTATGTGTCATTATAATATTAATAATTTCAAATCGGAGAAAACAATATATTTATGTGGGAGCGATTAGTGAAATTTAAAGGATTATTATTTGTTTTAGCAGTTTTTATATCAATTTCTTTATTGAGGGCGGAATCAATCCAGAAACTGCTCCATCCCTACAATCTCGATTTCGAGGAAGGTTCGCCGGGGACTTTGCCCTTGGGATGGGTGCTTCCGGGTTATGCTTTTAAGAACAACTTCGAGGCAGAAGTTTCAACCGAACTACCTAAGAGCGGAAATAAATGTTTTTTGCTCAGGCATTTCAGCGACTCGCTGGATGTGCTTGGCTCGGTGATGCAGACTATTGATGCCAGGCCTTACAGGGGAAAGATTGTTAGATTCAGGGCGGCAGTGAGAGCTGAAATCATGGGTCCCAGTGGTTCAGCTCATCTATGGCTGAGGGCACACCTGCCGGACAACTGCCCGGGTTTCGAGGATTTGGGTGAACTTCATCCTGTCGTTGTCAATAATTGGGAATATTATGAAATTACGGGAAGAATTGATAAGAATG
>JAKAKE010000147.1 GCA_021824625.1 Bacteroidota bacterium
TTGATCGTGTTACTTTTAATCTTGATTTTGGCATTTGTATACCTGCATTGTTTAACATAATGCAAATATACAAAATTTTATTCATTGTGTAAATTATTATTAGACTTTATATAATGTAACAATATAATCGCATAGCGATTATATATTAGTTGTAAACGAATCACCCCAACCCACCTAATCCATTAATTTCGGGATTAATATTGAAATATGGGGACAGAACAGCGTTCTGTCCCATAATAAGATTATTTTTTTAATATTTTGAAAGCGTGAGACCATTCATTTCTTAAGAAACCGGGGATGCACCAAAGTATGCAAAGGTTTTCGATAGTGCCGGATGCATTTGCTTTACCCATATCTTCGACATCCCAGCCGAATTTTTCAAGTATTTTTGTTACTTCTTTTCGAGCATTATCATCATTACCGCAAATCACCATTGTCGGTCTTATGTCTCCGAAGTCAGGATTAACCATAAATAACGCACCTACACTGTTGAAAGCTTTTACAAATTTTGCTTCGGGTACATGAGCCTGTAATTGCTCCATAAGCGATTTTTCACTGTTTGTAAAGAAATTAATAACTCCGTTTTCGGGAGGTTTTGTATCGTCAATCGGGTTGGTTGTGTCAATGACTATTTTTCTTTTGAAATTGTCAACTCCTGATAAATTTATAGCTTCAATTGCTTTTGAACCTTTTACGGATAGTACAATTATTTCAGCGTATTTTGCTGTTTCTTCAAATGTTCCAACCGAACCTTTATAACCGGATTCGTTTTTCCATTCTTCTAACTTCTTTGTATCACGGCTTCCAATCATTACTTCATAAGAGTGATTTGAAAAACCTTGTGCAAGTACTTTGCCAACCATACCAGAACCTAAAACACCAATTTTCATCTTATCTCCTATTTTTTTTTATTTTATGATATTTAATTGAATTAGTTGATATTAACGAAATGCAGAAATAATTAGTATAGACTAACATTATATTTCACAGATACGAATTGTTGATTAAAGTTATAAGAAGTTTACATTTCGATAGTAATTTTAAGATAAGAATTTTCATCAAAGCTATTAATTTTTTCTAAATCATATCCTCCATATTGTGCAGTCGAATGTGGAGTGTATCTCTCTTTGTATTCAAATTGAATATTTTTTGATAACATTTTATCCCGAAGTTCTTTATCCTCTAGATATAGGATAAATTTATCACCTTGAAACTTAAAATCAATATCACTAATTTGCAGGTCGAAACATTTATCAGTGTTAATGCTATTATCTGATAATCTTATTGCATCCATAAATCGGAAGTAATTAATTTTATAATTAATTTCATCGAAATTAAATTCAAAGATCCTATATGAAGCATAGTCGCAATAAAAAATTAAATAATAAGGATTACTTGAAATTGTTATAAAATCATTTCTAAAACTAATATTATAATTCGAAATATTATCATCAAAAAACTTTTTAAATAAAATAGTATCATAAGTTTCTTTATGAGGAGGAATAGAAAAATACCACCAATCTCTAAACACTGAATGGGGGAGATTAATTTCAATTTGAAGTCTTTTTATTGGAAACGTATTTGTATCGAGAATAAAATGAAATTGATAATTATCATAATTATTGGGCATTACATTTCTTATTGTATCGGGGATACAATAACGGGAATATCCTATAAAATTAAAAACATCATCGGACTGTATTGAAATACCTTTTTCTGATTGAATTGAATTTTGAAATTGTTTATGTATAGTAGGGTACTCATCTATTATTAATATTTTTTTTGTTAAACACTTATCAATAGTTTTAAAAGTAATAAAGTATAAACCTGGAATTTTGGTTAATTGGTCTAATAGAAGTTTATTTTCCCCGGAATTAAGAGAGTATTTATTTTCATTAATTATTTTACCTAGAATATCAGAAATTATAATCGAAATATCTTTATCTTTTGATGTTCTAATAACAAAATAAGGATTTTCGGAACTTATGGATTCAGATACTTCAAAATTGTTTGATTCATTAAATTGATTAACACTTGTTATAGTTGAAAGATTAATTGATGTAGTATTTATCAATAATGTATCAATATGTTTTTCATGATTCTGAATTCTGATACTGTCAATTTTTTTGCTTTTTCCATTATTATCAACACCAGAGAATTGAATAGTCTGTGAGTAAGTAGGCGTTAATAGGAAAAAAAATAAAAAGGCGGATATTATTTTAAATATTTTTTTCATTTTATTTTTTAAATGATAAAAATTCACTAGGATTTAATACACTAATCTGAGAAATTTATTGCATTAAAAAAACCGCAGCCATAAGACTGCGATTGATTTATAAAAATTTTACTTATCACACATAAAATAATATTGCAATTCCTTTTTGTCTTCAATGTTTGGGAAAATTTCCATATCTGCAACAGGCCTTCCTGTCTTTGTTTTGCTGAGCAGAACCATAGAATAGCTCAGGTAATGGAAAAGTCTTCTGAACTGTTCGGGTGATTCCATGTTCCTGCAATAAAGTATTGTCATCAGTTTATCCTTATTAGTAGGATGTGAAGTATTTAGCAGAAGAATGTTTTCATTTGCCGAATATTTCTGTTCTCTTATTGTGATAGTAGTATCTTTCAATTTAATTGTTTCAGGATAAATGCTTTTTATATTCTTGAAGAAGAAGTTTGATTTAGTATCACCCAAAACAATTAAATTTCTATCCATCCATCTTGAATCCTTAACAAAATCATCGGCTGATTTATAGTCAATATCATACTCGCTTTCCTTAACCATTTCAGCAAATTTTACGGATACTTCATAATCAGGAGATTTCTTGGATGGAAGTATCAGTAAAGGTTTTTCTGCAAGAATTCTGCCGAAGCTATACGGAATTTCCCATTTATTGAGATTTCGAAGCACCTGGTAATCAGGGTCAACAAATACTGATTTGACCTTTGAATCGGTTTTAATCGCAAATTTGTTTGTCTTTCCTGTAAGAGTGAAATTCTGCCACAGTTCCCCCGCAAAAGTATTAATTTTTACAGGTACACTTGTAATAATAGTCATATCCTGACTGATTTCCAGATAAAGTGAATCATTTGCAATTTTGGCATTATCTAATTTCAGAGTTGGGATATTTGTAGAATTCAGCCACTGGCTCATTATTTTTCTGACAGGAATATTAAGGCTGTCCTTTTGAGCGACTTCATCAAAAGCTGACATTAAGCCGAACCACAATGCTTTTTTTCCCTTGTATTTTTTTGCGAAGTTTTTCAGTGCATTGAAAAATCTTTCCTCGCCGATTAATTTATATATTTCATAAAATATGAATCCACCTTTCTGATAGCCTATTGTTGCATCGTCATTATTGGATTGATACTTGAACTTCATTACGGGATAATTGCTTTTTTCAGGCAATGATTCAAGTGAGAGCAGGGCTTTTTTGCGCCAATCGAGTGCTTTATCATTTTTCTTAGTCAAAACATTATAATAGTAGTTGCTGCAAAATGTTGTCAGAGCTTCACACCAGTTGCCAAGTTCATAATCCACATAAACGCTGTTGCCCCACCAGTTATGAACAAATTCGTGGGCAAGAGAGCCTGGTGCAAGTACAATCCAGGGCATTGCCATAAGTTTGTTGGATAAAAGTGTGTAGCCTGGCATACCAAATCCTGTTGCAAAGAAATTTTCAACTATACTGAAATTGCTGAATGGGTAAGGTCCCAGCAAAGGTGTGTAAAGTTTGTAATATTCGATTGACGCATTCAGGTATGAATCCCCTGCCGGACTGTTATTAAAAGTATATAAGCTGAATGTTTTTCCATCATAGTTAGTATCTTTTCTTATATATCTTCCGCCAACAAGAACCATATCATCAAGGGGGAGCTCTGATTTGAAATTAAAATTTCGGACAGTTGTTGTTGATGTTTCAGGTCCCTGTGTACCGCTTGTAATCATCGTAAATTCTTTCGGAACACTAACATTAAGCTCAAAATTAGCAATGTCTTTGCCTGTTATGGGATAACAGCTTCCCCCCGGGAGATATATGCCTTCGGTTTTTTCATTTGATATTATACCCGGTGTGTTTGAATGTTTCTGATTGAACAAAGTTACGCTCGGAGAGTAATAAACTTTGCCGGAGTATTCAACTTTTAATTTAGTTATTTCTTTTCCTTTTGAAGTTACTATGACTTCTTTATACATGCTGTCATCGCTTGCGATTTTTATATCATAATCGAATCCTTCAGTAACTGCATTTGTGATTTTAATATCGAGGTCTTTAATGATTTTGAAGCTGCCTTTTTTTGCAATGGGATTAAAAAAATTTATTTCATCAACTCCATTAAGAGATTTATTCGGAGGGTCAAGTTTTAAATCCACTTTATGGTTTGCTATGTAATTTTGTACAAGGTGTCCTCCCATCATAGATAATGCAATATCCTGCTTGGGTTTTTCATCCATAACTATCAAGAAATCACAACGGTTTTTATATGAACTATCAAAATCAAGGGCTTTTCCCGAATCAGCATATGTTGGAGTTATGACGGCAATTTTCACTTCTTTATTTCTATCACGAACCTTCTGTACTGTTCCCAAATAATTATTTGAGTGGAAATCTCCGTTAAAATGAATAATCTTATAATCATCATCTTTTGCCCATTGTTCAAGAATAGCTTCAGCCATTGTTTCATCTTTAAGAGATTGGGCTCCGTAATAAAGATACAAAGTGTTTTCTTCGTTTGGACTCAAAATGGTATTAGAATCCATTCCCATATTGTTCATCATGGTTTTGTAAAATTCCTTTTGATAAAGGTCTTCCCTGATGTTCAAATTTTTCGCAACATAAATTCTATCATCCTGAGGAAGCTTTTGTATGCCTGTCCAGCCTTCACGTGTATAAACAGCGGCATATTTTCTTGGAATATTTGCGGCGATAACCGGTGCTTCGTAACTTTTTGCTAATTCGACCAATGGTTTATAGAAAATGTTGTAATCACCCCAGTGCCGTGAATTTTTAAGGAATTCTTCTTCAGAAATTTTATTTTGTAAATATTCATCCAAATATTTCTGAACATCCCTTTCGAACATTTCCATAGAAACCGCAATTTCATCATCCTTTTCATACATAGCTGCCAGTAGGTCTTTTTGGATAACATGCAAAAGAGTGTCGTCGTGAAATTCGCCGAAAAAGATTATATCATATTGCAGAGACTTTTCTGCGAGTTTTGAAACCGTTAGTTTTTCACCTGTTTTTGAATCATAAATTGAATATTGCCTTTCGGCTAATACTGCTGTTGAAGTTAAAATAAAACTTATTAATATTAAAAAAATTTTCATATCTACTCCATTTGTTCAAATAAGATTAGCAAACTTAATCAAAAGGAGATAAAAGGTAAAACCATATAAAGAATCTAAAATATTAAAATTTTGGAATCAGTGGCGCCCAAAACAAGAAATTTATTGAAATTTTATCATTGTATAAATAAGTTAGTTCCCACTTTTTTAAAGGGGAATTATTCACGGGTATTAGTGGGCGATTCTTATATAACAAATGTTGCTGATTTATATTAAAAAAGAATTTGAGTCGAGCAATTGATTTTGATTATTACGAAATAATGCAAACTGAAAGCCTTTGTTTATGCTATATGCTCCATATCTTCCTTTTTTGTCGAGAGCTATGAATCCAACCTGAAATTCTTTGTGGTCGGATTGTTTTTTCACTATTCTTTGTATAGCAATTTCGCAAGCTTCCTGTGGGGATTTGCCGTTTCTCATTAATTCAACAATAAGAAAACTACCAGCCATTTTAATTACGGCTTCACCTTTGCCTGTTGCAGCGGCACCACCAACTTCATTATCTACAAACATTCCTGCTCCGATAATGGGTGAATCTCCGACCCTGCCGTGATATTTCCAGGCTAAGCCGCTTGTGGTGCAGGCTCCGGATATGTTCCCTGCTTTATCTATTGCTATCATCCCAATGGTGTCATATCCTTTTGATTTCTTTGAATTATATTTTGATTCTTTTTTCCATTTTAACCATGCTTCCTTAGCTTCTTTTGTCAGGAGGTTTTCTTTCTTAAAACCATTTACCATGGCGAAGTCAAACGCACCTTTGCCGGCAAGCATAATATGAGGTGTTTTTTCCATTACCATTCTTGCTACTGAAATCGGGTGCTTAATATTTTGAAGGAAAGCAACCGAACCGCAGTTTCCTTTTTCATCCATGATGCAAGCATCTAATGTTACAAAACCGTCTCTGTCGGGCAATCCGCCATACCCTACACTTGTTACTTTAGGATCTTCTTCGGGTACACGAACACCTTGTTCGACCGCATCGAGTGCCCTGCCATTGCTTTGAAGCACTTTCCATGCGGCTTCATTAGCAGGAATACCGTGTTTCCATGTTGAAATAACAACTGGTATTAATTCTTCTGTTTGCTTTGATTTTCCCAAGTCAGCAGTTTCTTCCTGAAGAAAAGAAGAAGAAGATTTTGATAGAGCAATTGTACCAACAGTTGCTAAGGCTGCTTTTTTTAGGAATTCTCTCCTGTCAATCATAATAATCCTTCTTTATTTTAATTAATAATTTTCAAAATAGAAAAAAAATATTTTGAAACCAATTTATAAGGTATTTTTGAATATAAATTTGAATCTATAATATTTTTTGAGAAAAACCTTTTACATATCAATATTAATTCTGTTCCAAATTCTGAATAATGAACTTTATTCAGAATTTCCCGGAAGGAATTGGTTAATGTATCAAACACCCGAAGAAGCCGGCTGGTCATCCGGAAAATTAAAGGGAGCCAAAAAACTTATTGAAAATATGAATGCATCGGCTGTCATGGTCATTTATGATGGAAATGTACTATTGACTTACGGTGAAGTTAACAGGAGGTTTCTTGTTCATTCAATAAGAAAGAGTATAATATCGGCTTTATATGGTATTCATGTTTCAGAAGGTAAAATTAATATAAATAAAACACTCGATGATTTGGGTATTGATAAAGATTCATTAACTAATTATGAGAAGGGGGCAAAAATCAGCGACTTGCTCAAAGCCCGTTCAGGCGTATATATTCCTGCAGCAAACGAAATTGGAAGCGTGATAAATAACCGTCCAAAAAGAGGAACTTATAAACCGGGAGAATTTTGGTATTATAATAATTGGGATTTTAACACTCTCGGCGCCATTCTTGAAAATGAAACAGGGATGAGTGTATTTGAAAATATCAAGATACATTTAGCAGAGCCACTTCAAATGGAAGACTTCAGGCTTTCAGACGGTTTTTATAATTACAAAAAAAACGGTTCTAAATATCCTGCCTACCTGATGAAAATGTCGGCAAGGGATTTGGCAAGATTCGGATTACTTTACCTGATGGATGGGAAATGGAACGGTAAAGAGATAATTAAAGAATCATGGATAAAAGAGAGCATATATCCTTATACTGAGATGCCGGGCAGTTCAAATTTTGCAGGTTACGGATATCTGTGGTGGCTATCAAAACCTTATCATGAACTTGGTGCTTATTGTGCTTCAGGATTAGGCGGCCAATTTATATATATAATTCCTAAAGCAAATCTTGTCTTTGTTTTCAGAGCAAATACCTATCAGGGGAAATTTGTACCCGATTCACTCAGATTAAAATTTATGAACTTGATATTAAAATCAAAAGTGGGAAAGCTCAAATCCAATCCGAAATTAATTTCGTTGCCTGTCAGCAAACTCCCTTTTTCAAAAGTAAAACTAACAATTGATTATTTAAAAAAGTTTGAAGGTAAATACCATTTTAAAATTGGAAGCGATACTACAATTGCCGAATTGAAAACTTATGGAGATGTTTTGTTATTGAAAAACAACATAATTGGAAATGATATTTTACTGGCACAATCAAAAAATAAATTCATTATGGAAGATATTGACTGGCAAATAGAGTTCAGGGGTATAAAAGGGTCCAAAACTGATTCGATAATAATATCCTGGGTGGATGGGAAAAAGAAAAATAAGATAATTGGAAAACCTTTAAAATAATTTATTGAAATATTGAAATTTGTCCTTTGTTTTTTTTCTTGCTTCTAACGCCACCTTTATTTTTTCGTATATCCTGGACCTCAAATCTTAGGTTTTTTGCATAAGCTCTTATTGCCTGCATATTCTTTCGCAACTTGACACCTGCTGATTTTTGTCCTTTTTTGTAAAAGTTTATGAAATTAGTTTCAAAACTTTTAACCATTTGTTGTAATTCCTGGTAGCGGTTTACTTCGATTTCTGTCTTTTTCATATTAATTTATTAATTATATTTACAAAAAAAAAAGATTTCTAAGCTGTATTCAACGAAATATCTAATAAAATTAGAATTATTACAATTAATTATGTAAAAATTAAAAAATATTTCATTAAAATCATTATTAAAACTTAACGTTTATTATAAAAAAAGAAAGAACAGGGAGTTTATGTATATAAAAATTGTGACTAAATCATTTTTACTTTTGATAATTTTTAGCTTTTTCTATACCATTACTTATGGGAATGAATACAAAAGTCAAACTGTGGTTGTCAAATTTAATAACAACTTTACAGGGTATAATAACTGGCTCATGCAGAGCAGGAGCGGTGAAATTGAAGCATTATTACCTGTTATAGGAGCAAATAAAAGCAAAGGATTTATCTCAAATTCAAATATTAACCTCATCCGCAAGAGATTAAATAAACAAAATAATATTCTTATCTCTGGCCCAACATCAATAGCAGAAAATCTATTGAAGATTTGTGTCATAGAGTATGAATTTGATATTGACCCGTTAATTGCATCTAAGAAAATATCAACAATTCCCGGTATTGATTACGCAGAGCCTTTGTATATTCAACATCTTCTCGATATTCCAAATGATTCACTGGTCAGCTTTCAGTCTCACTTAAGCAGGATAAAAGCTTTTGAAGCCTGGGATATACTCGATACAAACATAAATTCTATTATTGGAATCATTGACACCGGTGTTGATTATTTGCACGAGGATTTGAAGGATAATTTATATATTAATTCAGGTGAATCCGGAGTTGATGAACGAGGAAACGATAAAAGAACTAATAAGTTAGATGACGATTCGAACGGATATATAGATGATTGGATGGGTTGGGATTTTGTAAGCTTTGATTCTATTGAAGGCGATAATGACCCACATCCCGGTAATGGGCATGGTACACACGTTGCCGGAATTTGTGCGGCAGTAATAAATAATGGAGTAGGTATTGCGGGAGTTGCTAAAAAAGCAAAATATCTACCTGTAAAAGTCGCTCCTGACGAAGCATTTAATACTTCTGTTATAAGCGGTTATGATGGAATAATGTATGCAGCCGGAATGGGTGCTAATGTAATAAATTGTTCATGGGGAAGTTCGAGCAAATCCGAAGCCGAGCAGGAAATTATTGATGCTGCTGTAAGCCTCGGCTCAGTGGTAGTAGCAGCAGCCGGTAATGATGGCAGAAATATAGCATTTTACCCATCATCACATTCAAGCGTTCTTTCTGTTACCGCAGTAGATTCTGAAGATAAGAAAGCCGGATTTTCAAATTTTCATAATACTATTGATGTATCTGCTCCGGGTGTTGATATTATATCTACAATACCGGATAATCAGTATTCATATTTGAGCGGAACTTCTATGGCGGCACCTGTCGCCAGTGGTGTTGCGGCATTAGTGTGTGAGCAATATCCCGAATATAAACCGATTCAAATTATTCAACAAATTAAATCAACTACTGATAATATTGATACTCTGAATCCATACCTTAATGGAATGCTCGGTACGGGTAGGGTAAATGCTCTGAAAGCATTAACTGATTCAAATATCAAATCAATTCTGGTGAAATCATATAAAACCGAAGATAATAACGATGAGATTTTTGACAGAGGGGATACTATCAGGCTAAGCCTTTCATTGCTGAATGTACTAAGGCCAGTAAAGGATGGATGGGTAAAATTGAGCATCAGTGATAATAATTTTATAATTTTAAAAGATAATTCATTTATTGGAGGGATGGCTTCACTCGAACTTAGGGAATTGGCGGATACTTTGTTTTTCATTGTTCCTGATAATATTCCCGCTGACAGCAAAGTCATGCTCGAATTTAGAATGTTTGACGACACGAGTTACTGCAACAGCGAATTTATCGAAATGACCTTTAGGCCGACTTACAAAACGATGAATGCAAATAACATTACTGTTACATTCAATAACATTGGGAATATCGGTTACAACGATTATCCGAATAACAACCAAGGGGATGGATTTAAATATAAAGACAGTCCAAATCTAATGTTTGAAGGTGCATTAATGGTTGGAACATCTGCTGAAAGACTGTCAAATGTAGCTCGTGGACTATCTCAGATTGAGCAAGACCGCTCCTTTCAGTCAGATGATATTTTCAAAGTGTTTAAGAATGGTTCTGTTGCAGCACAGGATGGATACTCGAATTTTTATGATTTGAATTCAGTTTATGATGCAGGTGTTAGTGTTAGTCAGAAAGTTTACCAGTTTGATGACAGCATAAGCCGCGATTTTATTTTAGTTGTGTATGATATAATTAATATCTCGGGTTATGATACTGATTCTTTGTTTGCATCTTTGTTTTTTGATTGGGACATAGGCCCTTCAGGAAGTTATAACAAGGCTGAATACGATAATCAGCAGGTATTCGGATATGTAAGAAATGTCAGAGATACAAGTTATCCAATGGTTGGTGCCTCGATGTTATCTTCACATAAATTGAATTTTTATGCAATTGATAATGATGGAAGGCCCGGCATCTGGGACGGTTTCCCGAGGAATGAGAAATGGATGTTTATGAGCAGCGGCATACTTCAGAAGGAGTCTGGAATTACTGATGTTTCAATGGTAATTGGAGCCGGACCCATAAAGATGATGAATGGAGATACAACCAGGGTCACATTTTGTTTATTCGGGGGTAAAACATTGGATGACTTGAGAGCCACTGCCAAATCATCACGTGAAAAAGCAATTTCGCTTCACATTGCCGACAGCACTTTCAATCCTCTTCCAAATAAGGATTCAATTTTTATTATATATCCAAATCCAACCGACAAATCTACCTTGAGGATGGATTTTGGTTTGACAAACAGTTCATATATAAAAATTGAAGTTATTGATATTTCAGGAAAAATCATTGAAGCACCGGTGCCTGAAAAATACTTTTCTGCAGGTTATTATACTGAATTTATTCCTGTGCAGAACCTTAGCCAGGGGCGGTATTATCTTAAACTGACTACAGGATATGGAAAGATTGTTGAGCCGTTTGAGGTGGTGAGGTAAATGTAATTACTAATTACTAATTACTAATTACGAATTAATAATTTCGAATTAATAATTACTAATGATTTAAGAATAATTGATTTATATCTCAATTAAATTATCCTAAAATATGATAAATAATTTTAAATATTTTTCATATTAATATTATACTCAATTTATATTTTTTTCGTCTATTTTCCCATAATTAAAACAACTTTGTAATATTTAATAATTTTAAGTGGTTGTTGAATGTTCCGATTTGAAAATAGTATTTTTTTATATACGCTGGTTCTTGTACCGGCGTTTGCATTACTTTATTTTCTTCTTAGAAATTACAGGAAGAATTTACTTAAAAAATATGGGGACATCAGTCTCCTGAATCAGCTAATGCCTGAAGTATCGAAATATAAAAATGTGTTGAAGATTTCGTTACTGCTATCAGGCCTGGCTTTTCTTATACTTGGAATTGCTAATCCGCAAATAGGTACTAAGCTCGAAAATTTCAAGCGGGAAGGCATTGATGTTATAATAGCTATTGATGTGTCGAACAGTATGAAAGCTGAAGACGTAAAACCAAACAGGCTTGAACGGGCTAAGCAGTATGTATCGAAATTGATTGATAAAATGTATAATGACAGAATCGGTTTGATTGTCTTCGCAGGAGATGCTTTCATTCAATTACCCTTGACTACTGATTATTCTGCCGCTAAGCTGTTTCTTAGTACTGTTGACAATGACCTTGTCTATAATCAGGGGACTGCAATAGGCAAAGCAATTGAACTCGCGATGAAATCTTTTAAACAAGAAGAAAAGAAATACAAGGCTTTGATAATTATTACTGACGGCGAAAATCACGAAGACGATGCTATTTCTATGGCTGGTGAAGCCGCTAAGACCGGTATTGTAATATATACAATCGGAATGGGTTCTGTGAATGGTGCTCCGATCCCAATATATTCGGGAAATCAAAGAGTGAATTTCATGACCGATAATGAGGGTAATACTGTTGTAACCAAACTTGATGCAAGCATGCTTGAACAAATTGCATCCGCCGGGGATGGAAAATTTATCCGCTCCACAGGAGATGACCCCGACCTTGCATCTATGCTCGATGAAATTGCCGGTATGGAAAAGAAAGAATACAAAGCACAACTTTTTACTGATTATGTTGATTATTTTCAGTATTTATTTGGGTTGGCTTTGGTATTGCTCCTGGCTGATATTTTTGTTTCGGAAAGAAAGAATAAATTTATTGAATCCTTGAATTTGTTTGGGGAGAAAAAAGTATGAAAAATCTTATTATTATTTTATTTTTGCTGCCATTAATTTGTACAGCACAGTCATATAAGGATTACCTGCGGAAAGGCAACAATCTTTATGAGCAGAAGAAATACAATGATGCTGAAATAAATTATTTAAAATCACTGGATAAGAAGAAAAATTCAGATAAGTCTGTTTTCAATATCGGTGATGCACTCTATAAGCAGGAACAATATGACAAAGCAGCAGAAAAATTTAACGATTTGACTAACAGGAAAATTGACAAAGATACTCGTGCAATGGCATATCATAATCTTGGAAATTCCCTTCTAAAAGATAAAAAGTATGCCGAGAGTATCGAAGCCTATAAAAATTCGTTGAGAAATACTCCCGAGGATTTGGAAACAAAATATAATCTTGAATATGCAAAGAGAATGTTGATTCAGCAGCAACAAAAACAAAACCAGCAAAATCAAAATCAGAATCAGAACCAAAAACAACAACAGAAGCAAAAACAAGAAAATCAGGATAATAAAGATAATAAAGATAATAAAGATAAAAACAAGCAAAACCAACAACAGCAGAATCAACAGGAACAAAATAATAAGGAACAACAGAAACAGCAGCAACAGCAGCCAAAAATTTCTAAGAAGGATGCTCAGAGAATGTTACAGGCTCTGGCAAACGAAGAAAAAAATCTTCAGAAGAAGCTTAATAAACAAGTTGGTACCGGCAGAGTGAAGACAACAAAACCATGGTGAAAAATAATTTGATACATGAATATAAATTGAATATGAAGGGTTTATTTTTTTTGACAATCATTGCTTTTTTATTTTTAAATAGAGCAGTTCAGGCACAGTTTTCAGCATCTGTGAGTAAGAATCCTGTTTCAGTCGGTGAACAGTTCCAGGTTACATTTTCATTATCTAATATGAACGGAAATAACTTTCATGCTCCCGGATTCAAAGGTTTTACTGTGCTTATGGGACCCAGCACATCACAGCAGATGAGTTTTGTTAATGGCCAGATGTCGAGAAGCATATCATATACTTATATCCTTCAGGCTGATGCTGAAGGCTCATTCCAGATTGGTTCGGCTTCTATTGACGCTGATGGAAAAACACTCAGGACAAACCCTATAAACATGACTGTAGCCAAGGGCAGTACTCAACAGCAAAAACAAACCCAGGGACAAGGACAGGACCAGTCACATGGTGCCCTAAACAATCAGGCAGATGATATTATAAGTAAGAATTTATTTTTAAGATTGAATGTCAGTAAAAAGGATGTGTACCAGGGAGAGCAGATAATAGCTACTTACGTTCTGTATGTACATCCTGAATTGAGGCTTGTACAGTTAGTCCCTTCGCAAAATGCACCCACTTTCACAGGATTTTGGACACAGGATATTGATATTGGCAATCTACAGTTTCACACTGAAAATGTGAATGGCGTTGCATTTAATGCGGCGGTTGTCAAGAAAGTTGTATTGATTCCACAGCAAACCGGAAAGCTGACAGTAGAACCTTTTATTTTTGAAACTGTATGCAGGTTGATTGTTCAGAATCAAACTAAAAAGCGGAGAAGTATTTTTGATGATTTCTTTTCATTCGGAAACCAGTATCAGGATTTTAAGTATAATGCAAGCTCCGGTGCTGTTACGATTAATGTTAAGCCGCTACCCGCAGGGGCTCCGCCTGACTTTAACGGAGGAGTTGGGAACCTCTCTATGAAAGCATGGATTGATAGACCTAAGACAAAGGCCAACGAGCCTGTTAATTTGAAGATACAGATTTCAGGAAATGGAAATTTGAAATTGGTTGAACCATTTGAACTCAAGCTGCCGCCTGATATTGAAACTTATGACCCAAAGGTGAATGATAATATTTCTGTGTCCGGTTCAGGTGTTTCCGGCTCAAGAACTTTCGAATACCTGCTTATTCCGAGACATGAAGGTGAATATAAAATTGAGCCTGTTGGCTTCTCATATTTTGATTTATCATCCAAGCAGTACAAAACACTAACATCGCAGGAATTTATTATCCATGTAGAGCAGGGGACAGGTGAAGATGCCTACCAGTCAGTCGGAGGAGTGAAAAAAGAAGACATTAAGTATATCGGGAAGGATATAAGATTTATAAAAAATTTATCGGCAGGCTTATCTAAGAAAAGCAATACATTCTTTGGTTCCGCCGGGTTTTATGCTTTGTTCTTTTCACCAATGTTTTTGTTTCTTTTGTTTTATATTTATTTAAAAAGACAACAGAAATTGGAAGGCAATCAAGCTTTGCTGAAAAATAAAAGAGCAACAAAGATGGCAAGGAAACGCCTCCAGACTGCTAAATTATTACTTAATCAATCCAATGATGATAAATTTTATGAAGAAGTATCCCATGCTTTGTGGGGATATCTGAGCGATAAGCTGACAATTCCAATATCAGAATTGAACAAGGACAGTGCTTCATTTGCAATGAGTCGAAGGAGTGTTGGTGAAGAAAAGATACAGCAATGCATTTCAACCATTGATTATTGCGAATTTGCACGCTTTTCAAGTTCATCGAATGATGTAAGTCAACAAAATATATATGATGATGCTGTAAAAGTTATAACAGAATTGGAAGGGGCTTTAAGATGATAAATAAAATATCTTATTTGGTTTTATTATTTATTTTAACTTCAACATCATTCGCAAGCGAAGCTCTCGAAACATTTAAAAAAGCAAACATGCTTTACCAAAACGGTTATTATTCAAAAGCTGCTGTCAATTATGAAAAGATAATAAATAATGGTTATAAGAATGCAGAGCTGTACTATAATTTGGGGAATGCATATTTCAGGATGAATAAAATTCCCAATTCCATAATCAACTATGAAAGAGCATTAAGATTAACTCCTGACGATGAAGATGCTATGATGAACCTGAATGTAGCTAATCTGAGAATAGTTGATAAAATAGAACCCGTACCCAAATTTTTTCTTGTGGAATGGTATGAGGGTATAAGAAATTTATTTACATCAGGGAATTGGGCTATCATATTGGTTGTTACCTTGTGGGTTGTTTTTATTTCACTCGCTGTATTTGTATTTCTTGAATCACCTTTTATTAAAAAAATAATATTCGGAACATTGGTTATTTCAATATTTATTTCTGTCATGTCATTAATTTTCGCAATTCAACAGGGCGGCATTGAAAATTACCGAAATTCAGCCATAGTATTTGAGCCGACAGTATATGTAAAAAGCTCTCCCGAAGAGGATGGTAAAGACCTTTTCATTCTACATGAGGGTACAAAAGTCAACATTGTCGATGCTGTCGGAAAATGGAGAAAAATAAAACTTGCAAACGGCAACATAGGCTGGGTGCCGGGTGAATCAGTCGAACTTATTTAAGAATAATAGAACAAATTATAAATTCGTAATTCACAATTCGTAATTGGTTAGAAGGGTAGTGTTATACCCAAACCCCAACCGAAACTATCATGAGCCAATGGCCCCAGGCCCCATCTTGCATCGAATGAAAGATACCCGACATTACTGATGAAAGTCGGTATCCTGCTTAAGCCGAAACCGATTTCAGAATACAAGTCATTCCCTGTTTGTTTGTAATATGAGGAAGGATGTGATATATACCTGCCTGAAGAACCGGAAAGAATCAAATCCATACCACGGCCTTCAAATCTCGGCAAACCAATTGCCCGCCACCATAAATCAGTAAGATTATAATTTAGATGTACGGTATAATATTCATTACCTCCATAAACCCCAATCGGTGCAGAGTAAAACACTCCGGACTGTCCGATAATACTCAGTCGAGTTGGCATCCTGAATTGAAATTGATAGGGTGTTGACCAACAGCTTTTACCGCCAGCTAATAATAATTCAAGATTCATTGGTGAGTAGCCTGTATAGAAAGTTGGAATTACAAGTTTCAATTCACCTTCAAATAATCTGAAAAGAGTATTTTGCTTTTCCATATCACCATACATTGCATTCAGTTTTACAGATGCATTGAAATCTGTATTCCTTAAAAAAGATGAAGAATTTAGAGTAAAGCCTCCGGCTATTATACGATAATTATCCTGCTTGATAGCAGGATTATCTCTCCAATTGCTTGATGAGAAAATTGAATTATTTGTTGTCCTTTGAAGTGAATCATGTTTTGCTATTTCAACGAAACCGGATAATTGAACAAATGGCAGTCTTGCACTTAAACCTGCTCTCCATCCCTCTTTCTTATAGTAATCGAAATAATCTTCGTGGAACAAGGCGGATGTCAACGAATTTATTAAAAAAGGATAGTCCGGTGTGCTTGTGATGTTTTCCATTGTTGAAAAATATTTCCCATAAATGTTAAGGTTTATATCACTTGAATCGAAAATATTTGCCAGGTTCAAACTTACTTCACCGTAGGGTTTCTTTTGACCGAAACTATAATAGCCTCCAAAATTAAGACTTACTTTTTTATAAAACAGGCTTGCTAATGCGCCAAGTCCAATTGAACAAACTCTGTTGAATCTTATATCAGGAAAATAATCAAAAAACTCAGCGGATTTTTCTTTCTCTATTGAATCTGAAATTGCCGATAAGCTGTCAACTTCATGGTACATACTCAATTCACGGGGAGTGATTTCACGAAGTGAGTTATTTTCCCAGAACTCTGTCCGCATTGAATCGGCACCTTTACTTACTGAAATAATTCTCGGCTTTTCAGCTTTATAAATAGAATCAGGCAGCGGTTCATTGATTTTAGTTTCGCTGTAAATACTCGTAGCAGTGGCAAACGCAGTTGCACTAAGCATACCTTTTATAATATCCACTCTTGCTTTTGCAGTTACTTCAAGAAATGAAGGATACCATACTCCTAGTGAACTTTCCTCGAATTTCTGTAAAAATTTCAGACTATCAAGGAAAGGTATTGACGTGTTTTGACTTGGCTGAAGCGATACTTCAATAAGATTGTATGTGCCTTCTACTATACTTACCGTACCGGTAAATGCAGGGTAGGTAGTAGTTACCGGTTGCACTTTTATCAGATATACAAACCTGTCATCTAATGTATTTCTTTCGATAAGCTCGAAATTATAATAGCTAAAGGCAGAACTGCTCAATGGTGTGGGTATTTTTGTATTAAGCATTTCAATTTCATCGTCATAAAAATTCATAAAATTTCCAATAGCGAGCAGGTTCTGTTGGGGAGGTATATTTGAAGTTTGACGCCTTTGAATTATATCAGTATGTGAGATATTTTTCTCGAAATCCTTATAGGTATGTGAAAATGTTTCGAGGACAAACATTTTAAATTTCTCTGGTGCAGTTTCACCAATCGTACTTCCGACCTGAAATCCGCTTCGAGTAGGACCGCCGAAAATGCTTCCTGCAAGCTCGAGAACAAGCTTGGAATAAAGCATGCCGCTGAATGTTTTAAGTTTCTTTAGGTTTTCCTCTTTACTCTCAATAGCACGTTTAATGATTTCATTAGCATCAATTTTACCTGTTACTTCGACTGATTTCATTTTGATTGAAGATGGTTTTAATCCGATATTTAAAGTGTCAGTCATTCCTTCAATGTCCAAAAGTTTAGTTCCATAACCAAGAGATGATACTTTTATTTTTTTTGCACCAAAAGGTAATGGCAGTCTGAATTTTCCGGAAGATGAAGAATAAGTACCCCGTCCTGTATTTAATACTCTGATTGTAGCTCCCGGAATAGGCTTTTTTGTTTCGTAGTCAATAACACTGCCAATTAAAACATTCACATTTTGAGATTGAAGGTTGGTTATTGAAATAGTAAGAAGTATGGTTATTATTAGAATAGATATAATTTTAATACTTGACATCTAAACACCTTTTTTAAATAAGATAAACCGGATTCAGAAAGAGAATACGCAGGTATTTATATTTTGTTTCAAACAAAATACATCTATCTAAAAAATTTTAAAAAAGAAAATTATAGATAAGAAAATTTATAATATTTCTTAATAAAATAAATTTATCCTAACTGTTCTTCATCTGAGATAATGATTATTTTATCGCCTTCGGAGAAGAACATCTGGTTTGACTTTTTCGGATTTACAACAACTCCATAAGCAAGGAAACTTTTCCCATCAGCCTGCTTTCTGGACTGATGAAGTTTGTAGCCGATTGCAATCTGATTCCTCTGCCTTGCTGATTCCATAACGGTATAGAAGTTAACAGGCCTGCCAAGTTCCACATAAAACTCCGCAGGTTTAATATATATTGCAGGTCCTCCGGCACTGAATAAATCCTCGAAAACTGTCTTCAGTTCTTTGTTCTCAGATATTTGGGAAAGCATTAAACTATCCAGTTTAACGCTTACGATAAAGTCATCGGTATATGTGATTTCAGCCAGTTGTCTGTTTCTGTCGTCTAACATTTCGCTGACGATTGAAAATGTATGTCCTTTCAGGTCTGCAATATCCCTTAAATGTAAAAGAGTACTTAGTGTCTTTGCATCTGTTGACTGAACATCTGTCAGTTCTGTTTGGCTTAAAACAATAATATGGTCGTATTGTTCGATTTGAAGGTCATCCAAAATTCTTCTGTTGGTTGTGTCACCAAGCCAGAAAGTTACAGTTTGATGAGTAATGCCTGAACAGTGAGTAGCGAGTTCTTTCTCGACTGCCATGCTATCGGCAACGACTGTAATTTTAGAACCGGGCCAGACATAGTTATCGAGTTCATTGAGAATCAAGGGAGCACGCCTGTTCCAGCCAAGAATTAAAGTTGATTCGGCTTTTGGGGGTATGTATTTCGGAGCAATCCTGATTGCACCCGGGTCAATGCCAAATTCTGTCAATCCTGAAAGTATGACGGTATCATCATCTTCGGAAACAGCAATAACCATGTCACCTTTTTCTATCTTAGTGGTCATCGGAGGTTTTATCATTATTCTGCCGTCATGGCGGCGTAATCCTATTATAGCTGATGTTTCATAAGCGAACATAGCTTCGACGAATGTCTTTCCAACGATTTTTGATTCCTCCTGGAAATAGATTTCATCTCCCTTGAAATCGAGTAATTCGGTAAATACGACAGATAGGCCTGGCTGACGGCATGTTTGTGCTGTGATTCTCGAAATCAGATAATCAAAAACAACAAGCTGAACTTCGTTTTTACCTGCAATTTCAGCTATTCTGACATTTCTCGGGTCTCTTACTTCTGCAACAATGTGATATCTAAGAGGAGCAGGTTTTCTGTGAGGATTGTTCGTAATGGCAAGAATTGTTTTGATGACAATTGAGTCCGGGTCGCCGGTTTCGGGCGCAAGAATGATAATTGCTTTAGCTTCATTCAGGTTAATAATCTCAAGGTCCTGAAGGTCAATAGGATTTCCGGTTCGACAAATCAATTTTGTATTTTCGGTACTGCCGCATTTCGATTTGATTTCATCTTCCATTTCAACTTTATCTTTTTCGGCAAGAATAGCAACGCTTGGATTTTTCTGATTTTCATTTGCTATTA
Source organism: Bacteroidota bacterium (assembly GCA_021824625.1). GTDB lineage: Bacteria > Bacteroidota > Ignavibacteria > Kapaibacteriales > UBA2268 > XYC2-FULL-35-21. The sequence goes on from JAKAKE010000147.1 coordinate 20,051, forward strand.
CAAGTTCAGAAACAATCTGAAAAACCTGGAAAGACCAGCCGAGTACGACAGTGTGATTTTTCTCGACAACAAAAGATTTGCCTTTTCTGAGGTCGCTGATTTTTCTTACGACACCGCTATTGACAATACCGATCAAGGTACTTAACATGAACAAGCCGCCAATAGTTGCGAGGAACATAAAGAAAACAAACAAAGTGTTTAAAGGGTCATATGCGATAACACCACCGTCGAGTGTTCTTAAAATGGTAACCCATATTGTCTCGAAATAACCAATTCCATGAGAATTTTGCAATCCCTGTATTGTCTGGTCTTTGGGTATAGCACCCGTAATATAAACAAAGAAAGCCAGTACAAATATTAACAGAACGGCTGCAAAAATAAGTAAAAGAATAGGAGCAAATGTTCCTTTTGACATTAAATTATCAAATTCGTATTTCAGCCGTTGGTATAATGTTACTTTTTTCATTATTGTATCTGCATATTAATTGTTAAATTTTTCTCTTTTTATTCCAATTGAATTTATTTACTAAAGCCTTAAATTATGAAAAAATTAACGAAAATTCAATATCAAATATGCTTAATTGAAAAAATACTTTGTAATTTAAGGCAAAATCTAACATTATTGGAAAAAATTAAATTTATAATAGTTATTTTTGCAACTCATTTTATTTAGGACTACACTCATAATTGATAAATATGCATAAATGCAGAATTTGCGGTAATTCTGATAATAATTCTACTTTTGAAGCAGAAGAGAAAATGTTTGGCACAATGGCGAAATTTCTCTATTTCGAGTGTTCCACCTGTCATTGCATTCAGATAAGTGAATTTCCGGATGACTTATCTAAATTTTATCCTGGAGGATATTTTTCTTTGAATTTACCTGATTCAAATATTTTTAAAAAATATTTTAAAAGAAAATGGTTCCGACATTCGGCAGGCCATAAAAACCTAATAGGTAAATTTATCAGCTCAAAAAGAGGTACAGCATTATTCAATGTTTGGTTAAAATATACAAATGTGAATTTTAATTCTTCTATTTTGGATGTTGGAAGCGGGCAGGGATTAAGGTTATATGAATTAGAGCTTGCCGGTTTTAATAATTTGACAGGAGTTGACCCGAATGTTGAATGTGATTCTACAATAGGAAAGAATATTAAAGTTTATAAAAAATATCTGAGTGAACTTGAAGGCAAATATGATTTAATAATGATGCATTATTCCTTCGAACACATGCCGAATCCAAAGGATATTATGGGAGATTCAAATAGACTTCTGAATGATGATGGTACTTTGTTGATTAGAATACCTGTAACAGGTTCTTATGTCTGGGAAAAATACGGAAACAATTGGGTGCAATTAGATGCTCCGAGGCATTTATTCATTCATTCTAAGCAAAGTATGGGAATACTTGCTGAACACACAGGTTTTAAGATTGATAGAATTATTTATGATTCAACCGATTTTCAATTTTGGGGAAGTATTTTATACAGTAATAACATACCACTTACAGCGACAAAGCTATTTTCTTCTGACCCGATGCAGGATTTCAGGCATCTGATTTCAAAAGAGGATATGAAGAATTTTGCGGAACAATCCGGGAAGCTGAATAAAGAGAGCAGGGGAGACCAGGCAAGTTTTTATTTGAGAAAGAATGTATAGTGTTATATGTCAGTTAGTCAAATAAAAAATATTGAATTTGATGTTAAGGAATTGAAGGAGTTTCCTGAACACGATATTTCTAATCGAATTAAACTTTCTTTCAAATGGCTTCCTGAAGGAATTGAAAATTTACTTGATGGCGGTTGTTCTTACGGATATGGTACAAGGTATTTCAGGGCAAAAAGCAAAAAGGTTTTTGGGATTGACCTGAATCCTAAGCATATAGAAATAGCTGTTAGGCGATACAAAGATATTATATTCAAATGCTGTAGTCTTGAAAATACTGAATTTGAAGAACTATTTTTCGATGCTGTTGTGATTAATGATGTTCTTGAACATACCCATGACAAAATTCAAACTCTGAATGAGATGAACCGGATATTAAAGCCGGGTGGAACTATAATAATTTCAACTCCTCATAAGGGATTGTTCACTTTACTTGACCCGTATAATTATGGATATTATCTCAGGAAATGCTTCCCATGGCTTTATAAAGGCATGTTTAAATTTATCAGATTAATCAAAGTAGGAAAGATACCCAAAGAATTTAATCCCGAGCATCAGGAAAAACATTTTCATTATTCTCTGAAAGATTATATTAAAATGCTGAACCAATCGGGCTTTTCAGGAAATTACACAATTGAAAAAGTCTTTCATTCAGGATTGTTTATTGAAGTATTCACTATGAACCTCGAAAGTATATTAAACATTTTGCTACCGATTCGGGTAGTCAGAATATTATTAAAACCGTTCTATTGGCTCTCACAAATAGATTACTGGATACCCTATGGAATATTTGCTTATAATATTGCAGTAAAATTGAAAAAGAAATAAAAAACCTCACCAAAATGATGAGGTTTAATTATTAATTTTCAATTATCAATTTTCAATTAAATAAGTCCTTTTTTATGCTTTTCAGTTAAATTCGCAAGCATATCTTTTGTCATCGAGTCGAGGTCGTAAGAAGGCTTCCAGCCCCATTCTTCACGGGCGGCAGTGTCTTCAACGTCATCGGGCCAGGAATCTGCAATAGCCTGTCTGAAATCTGGTTCATAGTTGATTGTAAATTCCGGGATGTATTTTTTTATGGAATCAGCAAGTGTTTTTACATCAAAACTCATCGAACCGACATTGAAATCATTATGATGTTTGAGATTTTCAAAAGGTGCTTCCATCAAATCCATCGTTGACTTAAGACAGTCAGGCATATACATCATCGGAAGCTTTGTCTGCTCATTAACAAAGCAAGTATAGTGCTTATTTTTGACTGCTTCATAATAAATAGCAACAGCATAATCTGTTGTTCCTCCGCCGGGCATTGTTTCGGATGAGATTATACCGGGATAACGTAAACCACGGCTGTCCAATCCGAATTTCTTTACATAATAATCGGCTAACAACTCTCCTGCAACTTTTGTAACGCCGTACATGGTAGTCGGCTTCAATGCTGTCTCCTGTGGAGCCTTTGCAGGAGTGCCGGGTCCCCAAACTGCAATTGAACTTGGTATAATCACTCTTGCCATTTCATATTGTACGGCAAGGTTGAGTATTACAATTGTACCATTCATATTGACATCCCAGCAAAGCATAGGATTTTTCTCCCCGACACCGGAAAGAATAGCTGCCATGTGGATAATTGTATCAATATTATATTTTTTTATCATTTCTTCTACTGATGCAGGGTCATTAACATTAATAAAATGAAAAGGGCCAGATTCGCGAAGTTCTTTACTCGGTTCGGTTTTTCTACCAGTAGCTATTACATTTTCAGCACCGTATTTTTTTCTCAGGGTGAGTGTAAGCTCAGAGCCAATCTGTCCAACAGAACCCGTTACGAGTATCTTTTTAATTTCTTTTTTCATATAAAATCCTTATTTAAATTTTCTAAATGTATTCACTTATAAAAAAGGCTTCACAAAAAGTGAAGCCCAGTATAAAAATCAATATATATTATTTAATCATTCCAAGCTCTTTACCGACTTTTGTGAATTTTTCAACAGCGAAAGCAACGTTTTCAGTCGAGTGTCCGGCTGAAAGCTGAACCCTGATTCTGTCCATTCCACGGGGAACAACCGGGAATGAGAAAGCTATTACATAAATACCTTCTTCGAGCATCTTATTTGCAAAATCAACTGCAAGCTTCGAACAATCGGGATATTTACCAAACATTATTGCAACTATTGGATGAACACCGGGAATAATATCAAATCCGGCGGCAGTCATTTCGTTACGGAACTTCATTGTGTTAGCTTCGAGCTTGTCTCTTAACTCGGTTGAAGCAGTGAGTAAGTCCATAACTTTAATTGTTGCACCAACAGTTGATGGAGGAACCGTATTTGAGAAGAGGTAAGGACGTGCTTTATTACGCATCCAGTCAACAATTTCTTTACGGCCTGATATGCAACCGCCGGATGCACCGCCGAGGGCTTTTCCGAATGTTGTCGTTATAACATCAATTTTACCCATAACTCCGCGAAACTCATGCGTGCCGCGACCGGTTTTACCCATGAAACCGGATGAGTGGCTATCGTCAACCATAACGAGAGCATCATATTTTTCTGCGAGTGCAACTATTTCATCCAATTTGGCAATGTCACCGTCCATAGAGAAGCAGCCGTCAGTTGCAATCATTTTAAAGCGGCAGCCTTTTTCATTTGCTTCGATAAGGCATTTCTCAAGCCCTTTAAGTTCCTTGCCTGTTGACGGGTCTAATCCGATTTCGTTACTCATGTTCCCGTGGCTGTAAATCCACCTCTGTGCTTTGCAAAGTCTGATGCCGTCAATGATTGATGCATGGTTCAATGCGTCTGTGATAATGGCGTCATTTTCCTGAAGAAGCGGTTCAAATACAGCACCGTTTGCATCGAAGCATGATGAAAACAGGATTGTGTCTTCAGTACCTAAAAATTCCGAAACTTTTTTCTCGAGTACTTTGTGAATGTCTTGAGTACCACAGATAAATCTGACTGAAGATAATCCGTATCCTCTGTCGTCTATTTCTTCGTGTGCCGCTTTAATCAAATCAGCATGTGATGACAAACCGAGATAGTTGTTAGCACAAAAATTAAGTACTTTTTTTCCTTTCACGATAATTTCTGCTCCCTGGGGACTCTCGATAATTCTTTCATGCTTATACAATTTTTGCTCATGAAGTTTTCCAAGCTCCTCTGACAGATATTCCTTCATTTTACCGAACATACATAACTCCTTAAATGAAAATTAGAAATATTACATTTTATTATAATCTGAAAAAATGATTTATTAATTAAATATTAATTTCCAAAATTTTGTCAAATTACAGACTTCAAAATTAATTAAGGAATACAATTCAAGCAAGGTATTTCTTTATGAAAAATAAAAAGTTATGAAAATGAAAATATTATAACAATGTAGCGAAACCAAGATAAAATTTTAGCTTATACTCAAGCAATAAATTTCTTGTACCAGAGGTTTAACATAAGTAGAGAATACAGTTCTAATCCGAGATTTTGTCTGCCCGTTTCATGTAGCTTGAAGATTTTATTTATATATTCTTTATTAAAAATTCCGGTTTTCATTAACGGAGAATCAAATATTTCAGAGTAAGCATAATTCTTCCATTCATTGCGAAGCCATTCATTGACAGGAGCCCAAAAGCCCTGCTTCTGCCTATTTATTATCTCATAAGGAAGAACGGATTCAACGGCTTTCTTTAGAATATGTTTTGAACTTTTTTTGTCAGGCGTTTTTATATCATCCGGGATAGATAAAACAAATTCCACTAAGCGATGGTCAAGAAAAGGGACTCTTGCCTCGATACTGTGTGCCATTCCGATTTTATCAACCCTCATTAATAATAGTTCAGGAAGCCTGTGCTGAAGCTCAAGGAATGTCATTTTCTTGAGATAACTTGAATTGTTGTTTAAAATATCAGCCTGTTCATAGTGTTTGGAAGCATATTTCCAGGGATTATCAATCAATGAGTAATAGTCTTTATTTAGCAAACTATTCTGATGGGAAGTTGTATAAATCGGAACACCGCTCCAATACAGTTCCTCATTGAAAGTTCCCCGTCTGAGATATTCAAGTGCAAGAAATTGATTTAATCCTTTGAATATTGGTTTGGATGCATGATATATGGATTTTCTCATGAAAGAAGGCATAAGAGTAAAATACTTCCAATATGAATTGTAAAAATTATAATCCCTGAGCATCCATTTATAACCTATGAATTGTTCATCACTGCCTTCACCAACCTGAATTACAATTGTACCTGAATCCCTTGTCAGTTTGCTCAGGAAATATAGGGGCATGCAGACCGGGTCAGCATTAGGCTCATCTTCATGCCATACCAAATCTTCTAGAATAGGGAAAACATCATTGCTGTCAATCAGGATTTCATGATGATTTGTTTTATATATGCCGGCAATTTTTCTTGCATAATCGAGTTCATTGTATTTTTCCAGTTCTTTGAATCCGACTGTGAAAGTATCAACAGGGCGGTTCATCAGTTCAGCCATCAGAGCCACATTCAGACTTGAATCAATCCCCCCGCTCAGAAAAACCCCGAATGGAACATCGCTCATCATCCTATCTTTGATTGACTGTTTAAGTAGTCGAAGTACTTCGGATTGAATTTCATCGAAGCTCATGCCGTATGAATTTAAATCCGAATTAAACGGGCTCCAATACCTTTCAATTTTGATTTCACCCTTACTATTTATTGTCAGACAATGAGCCGCAGGTAGCTTCTTAATGTTTTTAAATAAGGATTCACTTCCAGTCATTCCATAGTTCAGGTAATTTGGCAGTTCTTCTAAGTTGAGTTCTGCATTGACAGAAGGATGCTGAAGTATAGCTTTGATTTCTGAAGCAAAAATGAATCTTCCATTTGAAACGGTATAATAAAGTGGTTTAATACCTATCCTGTCGCGAGCAATGAATAATTCTTTATTTTCGCTGTTCCATATTGCCATTCCCCACATACCAAGCAATCTGCTAAGAATTTCTTTTCCATATTCGCGATATCCATAAAGAATAGTTTCGGTATCGGAACGAGACCTGTACTTATATCCGGATTTTTCCAGATTTTCTCTTATAGAAGGATGATTATAAACTTCACCGTTATAAACAATGGAATATTTACCATCGGGTGTATGCATCGGCTGGTTGGCGGCTTCGCTAAGGTCAATGATTGCAAGCCGTCTAAAAGATAAACCGCATCTTCTGTCGTCTGAAACCCATTGCCCCTCAGAGTCGGGACCGCGATGTGTAATAACATCACTCATTGATTTCAGGATTTTCTCGTTTATCCGGCTATCAGATACATTGTATTCAAATATTCCTGCTATTCCGCACATTAAATATTATTACTGATTGTGAAAAAGAGGGTGCAATTATCTATTTAAACTCCTGTGCAAAGTGGAAGTGTTGATTATTTCAATCATTTCTCTTGTTGCTCTTTCGATGCCAACATGAATCGCCCTGCTTATAATAGAATGGCCAATGCTGAACTCACCGATTTCAGGAATAAGGCAGAGAGGTTTGATATTCAAATAATTTATTCCATGTCCTGCGGCAATTTTCAATCCTGCTTCGCAGGCAAATAGCGAAGCTGATTTAATTTTATTAAATTCTTCGCCGAATAAATCACCTTCAGAATTTGCATAAATGCCGGTGTGGAGTTCAACCATATCGGCACCTGTGATTAATGATGCTTCAATTTGTTTTTTATCAGGCTCGACAAAAAAGCTGACTTCTATTGCTTTGCCGTGCATTCTTTCGACAAGAGATTTGAACTTATCCGGATTACCTGCTACATCCAATCCTCCTTCAGTTGTAAGTTCCATTCTGCCTTCAGGGACGATTGTAACCATATCCGGCTTCAAGTTGAGAGCGATTTTAATTATTTCTTCATGTGCAGCCATTTCCAAATCGAGCTTTGAATGAACGACTTCACGAAGAATTTTAACATCTCTGTCATTAATATGCCTGCGGTCTTCACGGAGATGGCATACAATGCCGCTTGCACCGGCTAATTCGGCTAATACAGCAGCAGCGACAGGGTCGGGTTCATTACCACCCCGTGCTTCCCTTACAGTAGCCACATGGTCAATATTTACGTTTAATGTTTTCATATTTGTCTCATTCTATTTCAAAAAGAAGTACAAAATTATCAATAATTGTAATATTAGGAAAATAGGAGGGTTAACTTGAGGCTTTTGAAAGATGGTTTTCTAAAATTTTCACCATTCTTCTGATGATTGGTGTTATTCTTATAAGGTCAAATCATTTTCAAAATAATTCATTTGTTTTTTAATATTACAAATTCAACCCTGCGGTTTTGTTGTCTTCCTTCGTCTGTTTTATTATCGGTTATAGGTTTTGTATCTCCAAATCCAAGTGTAATTAAACGGTCATTCGGAACACCGTTTGAATGAAGATATTCAGCAACTGCATCAGCCCTGTTTTGGGATAATATCATATTACTTTTTTTATTGCCGATATTATCAGTATGGCCGTTTATCTGAATTTGAAATGTAGGGTTATCTTTCAAAAACTTTATTATTCGATTTAATTCAGGATATGAATCAAGAAGGATTTCATATTTCCCAAATTCAAAGAACAGGTTATTCATTTTTACAGTCTGGCCTTCTTCGATCGGAACGAGATAAAGATTCTTTTTTTGTTCTTCATATTTTTTTATATCCCTTAGGTCAAGGTTTTCATCAATAGCTATATAATCCTTGGCTTCGGCAATAACGCCATATTTTTCTCCGGCTGGGAGAACAATTTTATATTCGCCGCTTATTGGATTTGTTCTCGCAATACCTGCTTCTTTTCCATCGGGGAGAGTTTCGTATTTGACTAAGGCATCGAGTGGTTCATTTGTTTTAGCATTTACAACTTTTCCGGAAATAAGCATAACTGATTTAGGTTTCATTTCCGATGGTAATTTGATGCGGTATATATCATGTAAATTACCATCATTATGGGTTGAAACGAAGTATGCATATTCACCTGATGCAGGTATTGTATAATAAGCATCCCACCCTGACGTATTGATTGAAGGACCAAGATTTTCAGGCTCAGACCATTTCAACCAGGTACTGTCGAGCCTCCTTGACAGAAACATATCATTAAATCCAAATCCTGGATAACCGGCTGATGAAAAATAAAGTGTTTTTTCATCGGAGGCTATAAATGGTGAAACTTCATCGGAGGCTGTATTAATTCCATGACCAATATTTATAGGTTCAGACCAGCTTCCATCCTGCTTATGAAAACTAACATAAATATCAAGACCGCCATAAGAATCCTCCCTTTCCAAAGACATCAGAAGAACTTTCCCGCTTGAAGCCAGGCAATAAGTAACAGATTTGCTCTTCGTATAAAATTTCTTAATTTTCAGGCTGTCAGGCATTGTCCATTTATCTCCTTTGAAGTAGCTGATTGATATGCCGGGTTTCATTAATCCATTCGGTAAATAAATATTTCCGACAAGAAGTGAATTTCCATCAGGAGTGATTGAACAAGCAAAATTATTATTATCGTTGTTTATTGGAGAGCCGAGATTGACAGCCTCTCTAAAATTTTCTAAGCTATCTACTTCGGACATCCAGATGTCTTCCTTTTTTTGAATTCCGATATTTTCGGGATGTGATTCCCTTGTAAAAAATAATTTTTTTCCATCTGGAGATATAATAGGCGATAGTTCATCATACCTTGAATTGACAGATGTACTAAGCCTTTCAGGTGTTGCTGAATAGTAATTTTTTGATACGTCATTTATACCAAATTTGATTGTATCCGACTCATCGGAAATTGCAATAGCATCAATTTGGGTTAGTGATTCATCTTTTCCTGGTTTTAATAACAACTTTAATTTATTTGTTTGAAATGACGGCTTATTAATAAATATATGAAACAAACTACTTTTCTTAGAAGCGTCAGTCTGATTATCTATTTTATAAACCGTAAGTTCTTTATCAGAATTATCAATTAATCTTATTTCTGAAATATTTCCGGGATTGAAATTTTCGTTGATTGCAATTTGAGTAACGAATATAGCAGAATCAAATTCCACTGTTATGTTTTCGTTAATGAATTGGCCCCTGTTCTTTGGAGTCCATGCACAGGGGGTCATCCCAAATTCGGGCATAACACTTGGTTTGCCTGTGATTTGTTGTGCAGAATATAATTTTGTTCCATATTGAGTTGAAAATGAATATACCCTTGAAACCCATTGAACAATGCTATAAGTATTATATGAAGCGGTTATACTAATAGCTAAATGAAGTAATATTATTTTTAAATTTTTCAAACTATTTTTTTTTTCAAAATTTTAGTCTTTCATATTCTTAATTGTATAAAGGCAGTATTAAATTTAATAACATTCTAACATTTAAAATTAAAAATTGATTGAAAATTGCAAAATTGAAAATTAATAATTTAAAATGAATAAAAAATCGAAACATCAGTTTGTATATATAATGATTACCACCACCATTCCCTTTTTGATTGTCTTGTCATAAGGTCTTCGATTGCTTTGGATGGTTTTTTGGCTTTGAATAATATATTATACATCTGCTCGATAATCGGAACTTCGACATTATGTTTCTTAGCCAGGAAATAAGCAGATTCGGTTGTATATATACCTTCGGCAATCATTTCCATACTTTTTTGAATTTCATTAACACTTTTACCTCTACCTATTTGTTCGCCCACGAACCTGTTCCTGCTGAGCTTGCTGTTGCATGTTACGAATAAATCACCAAGCCCGGATAAACCGGAGAATGTAATTGCGTTCGCTCCGATTGCCACACCCAATCTTGTAATTTCAGCAAGTCCACGTGTGATTAATGCGGCTTTTGTGTTATCTCCGAGTTTTAATCCGTCAATGATGCCTGCCGCAATTGCAATCACATTTTTTAATGACCCGCCAACTTCACATCCGATCACATCATCGGAAGTGTAAATCCTGAAATATGGTGTCATAAAGATTGATTGAATTTCTTTAGCATTCGCAATGTTTTCTGAGGCGGCTACAACTGCTGTCGGCTGTTTTCTTGCAACTTCTTCTGCATGACTTGGGCCAGTTAATATCACAAATTGTTCATTGGGCAGCTTGATTGTTTTTGTTATCACTTCGGAAACCCTCATCAGTGTATCTTTTTCTATTCCCTTAGCTACACTCAATACAACTCTATCTTTTATCTTAGGAAAGCTTTTCGATCTTAAAACACTTCTTATATGCTGTGTCGGTATCGCAATAACAAAAAGGTCGGAGTCTTTTAAATCATCTAATTTTGTTGTTGCAGATACATTTTTGGGAATAGACACACCTTTTAAAAAAATAGAATTTGTATGTTGCTTATTGATTTCTTCAGCAACATAATCTTCATAAGTCCAGAGCTTGATTAAATGATGGTTGTTGTTTAGTGTAATTGAAAGTGCAGTTCCCCAACCGCCTGCACCGAGTATGCCAATCTTATAAGTTTTTTTTTTCGGTTCCAAGTTTTACCTTCAATGAAAGTTAGGTAGAACCCTTTGATTTACATTTTATTACTTGCAATTTCGAAAAACGGTTCTCTGTTCCTTTGATTAATCTTTTTATATTCGCACGGTGAGTATATAATATCAATAAGGCTAATCCAATACTAAAATAAAGTAAAATTTGATAACTTGGAATGTAATCCCTAAGTATATTATATCTAAATATCATTGAAAGAGGTATTGCTATTGCCGCAGAAATCGAACCTAAAGAAATATATCCCGATAATAAAACAGCAATAATAAAAATTCCTATTGAAATAATAACATCAATTGGAAGAATTGCAATCAGCATACCTGCTGTTGTGTTGATTCCTTTTCCACCGCGGAATCCTGCAAACACAGACCATACATGTCCAGCTACGGCACTGATTCCTGCAATCATTCTGACTATGGTTATGTGTTCAAAAAAACCCCCGGAGCTGATTTGAATATCTCTCCCTAAAAGATTTGCAAATATGACGACAGGTAGGACACCTTTTAAAATATCGGCGGCTTGTACGAACAATCCCCATTTCCAGCCAAGAATACGAATTGCATTTGTACTTCCCATATTGCCGCTACCGCGTTCCCGGATGTCGAAGCCAAATACTCTTTTACTCACAATAATTGCTGAAGGAATAGAACCCACAAGATAAGACAAAACAATTATGACGAATAAATTTATTAACTGTTCCATTTATTTCAACTTTGAATTACTTAACAATTTCTTAACAATAACTTACAAACTTAGTTTATAAACTTCATAATTAAAATATTTATTTACATATTAAAGCATTACCGTTATACGGTACAATTACGATAAATTAACGTAAATATCAATATTTAATTGTAATTAACAGCCTATTCATATTTCAAATTACGTTTCCTTTTTTTTGGAAGTAATACATTGAAATTCCTGCCGAAACAGCAACATTCAATGAATCAGCACCTGAGCCGGGAATGATATATTCATTGGTTAGAATTGCTTTTACTCTTTTTGAAATCCCATGTGTTTCACTTCCGAAAATTAAACCGAATTTTCCTTTTACCTGAATTGTATCTATTGATTTTTTTGTATCCAAAGATGCACCGAATAATTCATGTTTCGGAAAAAGTGTTTTCAAATTTTTTTCAAAATTAATTCCTGTAATAATGTCCATTCTGAATATTGAACCCATTGTTGCTCTGACGAGTTTAGGATTATATTTTTCGATGCAGTTTTCTGAAAATATAACCTGTTTAAAACCGAACCACTCTGCAGTTCTGATGATTGTTCCAATATTACCCGGATCTGAAATTTGGTCAAGTGCTATGAATGATTCATTGAATAAAGGCTTATCATTTTTAAAATTCACAACAGCAATAATATCTTGTGGAGATACGGTTTCACTGATTTTTTTAAAAGTTTTATCATTTGTGTAATAAATAGGGATTCTAATTTGAGAGTATTTTTCAGCCAGCTTCAAAGATGCAGGAGATGCTTCATTCTTAAGTATTAGAAATTTTGTAATGTATGTGCTTTTGTAAAGTTCATCACAGAGTTTATTACCTTCAACGAGGAACAGACTATTTTCATCCCGTTTTTTTTTATTTTTTAATGAGCTTATTAGTTTAATTAAACCGGTTGAAAGATTGTTAGATTTATTCATAACTTATTCATCAATGTTTAGAGTTTCTTTACCAGGAAAAAATTTTAGAGAAACCAATTCAATAGAGCGTTCTGACCTTTTAATTATTTTACATTGATAATTCCGGAACTCAATCATTTCATTTTCAAGCGGAATACGTCCGACCTCGCTTGTAATCAACCCGCCAATCGTTTCATATTCTTCACTTTCGGGTAGAGGTTCAGGCAAATATTCATTAGCATCGCTGATTGCAGCGAGAGCATTCACCCTGAAAGTCAACTCATCAATTTTTTCAACGATTGGCATTTCCTCATCATATTCATCCTGAATTTCACCGAAAATTTCTTCCATTATGTCTTCTAATGTAATCAGCCCGGCAGTTCCGCCGAACTCATCAAGTACGACAGCAAGATGTACTTTTTCTTTTTGCATCCTCCGAAGGACGATATTAATTTTTTCTTCTTCCTGTATAAAGAATGCAGTCCTTATTATATCCTGGATAACAAACAGATTATTATGGTGCATTAGATTAATCAAATCCTTTGCATAAACGACACCGAGAATATTATCAATCGAACCTTGATAAATGGGCATTCTGGAATAACCTTCATCTATGAAAGTTTCGAGTACCTTTTTTATTTCCATTGAAATTTCCACTCCAATAATCTTTCCTCTTGGAATCATTATTTGTTTGACAGGTGTGTCTGAGAACTCGAAAACATTTTCAAGAAGTTCGTGTTCGGAAACACCAATGACACCGCTCTTCTGGCTTTCTTCCAGCAGGTATCGGATTTCTTCGGCACTATGAAGCTCGTATTCTGTGGCAGATGGGTCAAGTCCAAACACTTTTAATAAAAGTGTAGTTAAAATGTTTAATAACCATATAAATGGTTTAAATGTGAAATAGAAAATTCTAAGGGGTACCGTTATACCTAATGATACCGACTCAGGTTTTTGAATTGCCATTAACTTAGGTGCTTGTTCGCCCAACACAATATGAAGTGTCGTAATGGTAATAAAAGCAAATGGGAGCGATATAGAATGTATTGTTTGAGGTTGTAAATGCAAGCCGAAAACATACATTATACTTTTTATAATTTCAGCAACTACAGGTTCGCCAATCCATCCGAGTCCAAGACTTGCAAGTGTTATTCCCAATTGACTTGCTGATAAATAGGCATTCAGATTTTCAATTAAATGCTGGGTTATTTTTGCAACAACACTCCCTGTTCTGACCATTAACTCAATTTGAGATGAACGCACTTTTACGAGGGCGAATTCAGCGGCAACGAAGAATCCGTTTAGGAGGACGAGTAACAATGTCAGAGTAATATTTAATAGCATATATTTACTTCAATAATCTGAAGGTTTTGTATCCGTAAGACTTTTCCAAATGAAAGCTAAAATAACTTACAAAAAAATCTTTAATTTGTTTTCGATATGAAATAGAAATATTCACATTTAAAACATCCTTTAAATTAGTTTTTTCAATTTGATGTAAAATTGATAGAACTTCATAATCTAGTCTAAAAAAATATTTACTTTTGTTATTAATTTTATTTT
>JAKAKE010000060.1 GCA_021824625.1 Bacteroidota bacterium
TACGGTTTATAACTATGCTCATATTGGCAATATGCGTGCTTTCCTGTTTGCCGATTTGCTTCAGCGTGTATTGAGAACGATTGGCGGGTATGATGTCAAATGGGTGATGAACATTACCAACATTGACGACAAAACAATTCGCGACAGTGCGCCCGGCAGTTCTGTCTGGCTTGAGGAAATGGGCAGTCAATCCGAAGACCTAATGGATAATCTTTTGAAACTCACACAATATTTTGAGAAAAGCTTTCTTGTGGATATTTCATATCTCGGTATAAAGCATGAACATTTCTTTTCGATGCCTAAGGCAACTGAGTTCATTCCTCAAATGCAGGAACTTATCCGAAAGATTATCAAAAATGGTTTTGCATATATATCAGAAGGCTCAGTCTATTTTAACGTCAGCGAATGGAGAAAAAAAGATACTTATGGTAAATTGTACAAAATTGATTTCGAGAATTTTCGTGCCGGTATTCGCATTGATGCCGACCAGTACGAAAGGGAAGATGCCAATGACTTTGTACTATGGAAATACAAAAAAGCGGATGAGCCATTCTGGGAGTTTGAAGTTGACGGTGTAATCTGTGACGGACGCCCCGGCTGGCACATCGAATGTTCTGCCATGGAAAAAGAACTTCTTGGCTTGCCTTTCGACATTCATACAGGCGGTGTTGATTTGAAATTTCCTCACCATGAAGATGAAATTGCCCAGAGCAAGGCAGGATTTGGTGTTGAGCCTACTATTTTCTGGTGCCATAACGAATTTCTCGAAGTTGAAGGTCAGAAAATGAGCAAATCCCTTGGAAATTATTTCACTCTTCGTGACCTGGTTAATAAAGGCATTGACCCGCTCGACATAAGATTTGCAATGCTCTCCGCTCATTACGGTTCAACATATAATTTTACATTTGACGGAATTAAATCGGCACACAAGGCGAGGTTCCGCATACAGGATTATATTTATGATTTGTATAAACAATCGAATGACGGTTCAGTTAACATTGAATCAGTTGACAGCATGATAAATGAAACTTTCATAATCCTTGCAACAGATTTGCATACACCGAAGGCTCTGGCAGTTGTTTTTACTTTCATCAATGATAATCCTGCATTTACGTTAAATGATGATGCCCGAAAAAAAGCATTAGAATTTTTCTCACAATTGAATAATATTTTTGATGTCTGGAAAATTGAACCAAGACCAATCGAAGAATTAACTATACCACAAGAAATAACTGATTTGGCAGAGCAAAGACTGAAAGCAAAAAAAGATAAAAATTTTACCGAAGCGGATGATTTGCGCCAAAGAATAATCAAATCAGGTTATACCATAAAGGATACTAAAGAAGGTTATACATTAGAGAAGATTGAGTAATACTCGTTTTTTTTATTTAAATTATTTGAGATTACTTTATCACAGGAACATTACTCATTAATGCTTATTGTAATTAAATTCCACATTCTTTCTTTATTTTTGAATAAACATTTGCATGCTTTTTTCTAACATTGTTAATAAATAATATGAATATAAAAATTACAAGATTATACGAAGGATTCGAGGATTTGCCGCTTCCGAAATATGCTACTAACGGCTCGGCAGGAATGGACATTTATGCGGCTGTAAATGAACCCGTTGTAATTGCTCCGGGTTCAGTAGTACTTGTACCTACCTCGCTCGCAATTTCATTAGAACACGGATTTGAATGTCAGGTTCGCTCCCGGAGCGGATTGGCAATCAAAAATGCTGTGTTTGCATTGAATTCGCCGGGTACGATTGACAGTGATTACCGTGGTGAAATTAAAATCATTCTTGCTAATTTTGGTAAAGAACCATTTATCATTCAGCGGGGTGACAGGATTGCCCAACTAATCGTAGCAAAATATGAAAAGATTGATTGGGAGTTTGTGAATGAGCTTCCCGAAAGTGAAAGAGGCGAAGGCGGTTTCGGAAGCACCGGTGTAAAACATTAATTAGTTTTCCCCCTTTGTAGAAGGGGGATTAAGGGGGATTTTTAAGAATTGTCAAGCAAAACAAAAAATAATATCATATTCATGGGTACACCTGAATTTGCAATTCCTGCTCTCGAAAGACTGCACAGTGAATTTGTTGTCGAATGTGTTGTTACCATTCCCGATAAGCCCCGCGGAAGAGGGCAGGTGCTTGTCCCTTCTGCCATTAAACTGAAAGCTCTTGAACTGTCTTTACCTGTGCTTCAACCTGAATCCATGAAAGATGAAAATTTTTTAAGGGAATTATCTGAATATAATCCTGATATTATAGTTGTCATTGCTTTTCGGATACTTCCACCTTCAGTTTTTAAACTTGCAAAGCTGGGTACTTTCAATATCCATGCAAGCCTTCTTCCCAAGTACAGAGGTGCGGCACCGATAAATTGGGCAATCATTAATGGAGAAAAGCAAACAGGCCTTACATCGTTTCTTCTCGAAGAAAAAGTTGATACGGGAAAAATCATTTTACAAAACTCAATTGATATACCAGAAGGAGCAACCGCAGGAGATTTGCATGACTTGCTCATGCCAATGGCGGCGGCACTTGCAGTTGATACATGCAGGCTAATAATTGAAGGAAAATACTCGCCGATAATTCAGGACAACACTCTTGCAACACCTGCACCCAAGCTGTTCAGGGAGCAGTGCAAAATAAACTGGGAACAAGATGCAGAAAAACTCAGGAATTTCATTAATGGCGTATCTCCTATACCTGGAGCATGGTTCGATTGGGATGGTAAAAGATACAAAGTTCTAAGAGTTAATTATTCAGCACAAGATCTGGGTCCACCCGGAAGTTTCTTCATAGAAAATAATAAATTGAATGTTTATTGTGACAAAGGAATTATAACAATACTCGAAATTCAGCCTCAGGACAAGAAACCAATGATGATTGAAGATTTTCTTAGGGGATACAGAGGGGAAATATCGGGAGTGATAAAATAATCTTTATCATGCCATTTAATATTCTATATTAAACATTCATTGAAAATTGAAAATTACAAAATTGATAATTCTTTTTATATATTTGCATTAAAAACTATTATTTTAATATGATAATAAATCCTGAAATATGGAAGAAGTTCTAAGACGATTTCAACGCAAATCAAAAAGTTGATTTTACCAGAAATCTTGAGACCTTCCACAAAATGTTAGAATTAGCAAGAGAGTTAAAAGTATTTCCGAGAAAAGACCCGCTTGAGGGTATAGAATACAAAATTCGCCTCGCAAGAATATTAAATGGACACCCGAATATTGATATAGAAATTATCAAAGAAGAGTTAAAACAATATTTTACTGAATATCCAATAAGAATGTAATTATTAAAATTCTGATATTAACCTCAACTTTTTTCTAATTCAAATAATAACAATATATTTGGCATAAATCTTGTTGATTTTATATTTTTGTTATTTAGTTAATATTTGATAATTATATGCTTCCGAAGAAAAACGGAAAAAAGCTTGTTGACCTGGCAAATCCTGAATATTACATCAACAGGGAGTTGAGCCTGATTGAATTCCAGGAGAGAGTGCTTGCCGAAGCTGAGTCGGACATACATCCATTGCTCGAACGCTTGAAATTTATTTCAATTTTCAGCTCGAACATGGATGAATTTTTTATGATTCGTGTAGCCGGGCTGAAAAGCCAGATATCGGCAGGTGTTGCAGAACTGTCGGTTGACGGAATGACTCCCGAAGAACAGCTCATTGAAATACGAAAAAGGATTATTCCGCTTTTCGACAGGCAGGAAAAACTACTCAACAGGGAAATTCTGCCTGCACTTGAAAAAGAAGATATTGTCATCCATTTTATTGACGACCTGACCAACAACGACAGGACTTATCTTGAAAAGCATTTCAATGAATGTATTATGCCGCTGCTGACTCCCTTGAGCCTCGACCCTGCTCATCCTTTCCCAAGACTGATAAACAGGAGTCTTAATATTGCGTTTGTTCTTACTGATGCCACAAAAAAAGTGCCGGTGCTAAAAGTTGCTTTTCTTCAGTTGCCAATATCACTGCCGCGTTTTGTCCGATTGGAAAGGCAGTCGGGACATCATTTCGTTCTGCTGGAAAATGTAATAAAAATGTATGCAGATGCTCTGTTCCCGGGTTTGAAAATCGAAACTTCAAATACTTTCCGGGTTACAAGAGATGCCGACATTGAAATAGCAGAGGACGAAGCCGAGGATTTGCTGACTGAAATAGCCGAGCAAATCAAACATAGAAAATGGGGTACTGCGGCTGTCAGGCTCGAGGTAAGCACCAACATGCCTGATTACTTACTGAAGCTTTTGATGGAATCACTCGACATCGAGAAGGATGATGTATATGTCGTTAACAGGCCCCTTCACCTTCCCGATTTCATGCAATTGCAAAAAATTGACAACAGGCACCTGAAAGATAAGCCCTTCAAAACCCGCATTCTCCCTGAAATTGCAAGAAACGATTCGAATATATTTGATATTATAAATAAACATGATTTTATTGTTCATCATCCTTATGACTCATTCACAAACAGCACTCTGAAACTGATGAACGAAGCTGCCACTGACCCTGATGTGCTTGGAATGAAAATTACACTGTACAGAACCGGCATGAATTCCCCGGTCGTTGCGGCATTGAAGAGGGCGGCGGAAAATGGAAAAAGTGTTACTGCATTTGTCGAACTGAAAGCACGTTTCGATGAGGAGAATAATATTATCTGGGCAAAAGAGCTCGAGCAAGTCGGCGTTCATGTGATTTACGGAATGATAGGATTAAAGACCCATTGCAAGATTGCCATGATTATCCGCCGCGAAGATAAAAAGCTTAAGACTTATCTTCACCTTGCAACAGGAAATTATAATTATGTTACTACAAGGCTTTATACAGATATAGGCTACTTCACATCCAATAAAGACTTCGGGAATGATGCAATGCACTTATTCAATTACTTGACCGGCTATTCTCACAAAGCTGACTGGAAGCGTTTCATCGTAGCTCCGATTAATTTAAGGCGGACATTAATTGAATACATTTACAGGGAAGCAGAGCTTTCGACACCGGATAATCCCGGATTTATTTTTGCGAAAATGAATTCACTTACCCATGACGAAGTTATACAGGCGTTATACAAGGCATCGCAGAGGGGAGTTAAGATTCAATTGCTCGTCAGGGGAATCTGCTGTCTGAAGCCGGGAATAAAAAATGTGAGCGATAATATTGAAGTGAGGAGCATTCTCGGGCGATTCCTCGAACACAGCCGCGTTTTTTATTTCAAATGCAGGGGGAAGGAGGAAATATATTTATCGAGTGCCGACTGGATGACACGCAACCTCCAAAACAGAGTAGAACTTATGTTTCCCATAAATGACCCGCGAATTAAAAACCAATTGAAAGAATTGTTGGACATTTACTGGAAAGACAACTGCAAAGCCTGGCGGGTTAAGCCTGACGGTTCTTACGAAAAAATTAAACCTGCTTCAAATGAAAAAAACTTCTGCGCCCAGCAGTATTTCTTAGATGAAATCAGAAAATCGGGAAAGAAATCCAAACACTGAGTCTGTGATTTTGATTTTTTTATTATTATATTAAAAGACTGTAGGCAGATTGTCCGATAGACTGTTAAACTTCAACGCTGAAGTGAGGATGCAAAATGAAAATGTAGAATGCAATATTGGGAAAAACACATTTAACACATAGAACACGAAGAGAAGATACGAAGGAGACAAAGGACGCAAATTGTCTGAATTAGGATTCGTTGGATTGAAGGATTTCAATAACGTCACACTTTAGTGTGGTGGTGCTATGGAACAGACGAGTCCCCTCCTTAATTAATATGGCAATTCCGGGAAGGTTTTATAAATTAAATATATCCCAAATTATTCAATTTACATTTTGTATTATTCATAAAATCAAATGACAAATAAAATTGACATAAGTTATCAGATATAGGAAAAAAATAAGCCCATGTTGCAACATGGGGAGAAGTAACATTGAAAAATTTGCTCATTTCATTTCATTACTATTTTGTATATTTGATTGAGTAGAATCAGGGGAATCAATCACAAAGGATGAGAGTGTAATTTGGAGAATCAGCCCGATAAACATTATGAGCTTTCCATAGTCATGCCCTGCCTGAACGAAGCTGAAACCGTAGGCAGGTGTGTCGAAAAAGCTATGAGGTTCCTATCTGACAATCAAATAAAGGGTGAAGTTATCGTAGCTGATAACGGAAGTAATGACGGTTCCCCTCAAATAGCATCGGATAAAGGAGCAAGGGTGGTATTCGTCCAGGAAAAAGGCTACGGCTCTGCCCTGATGGGCGGTATCACTGCCGCACAAGGTAAATTTATTATAATGGGTGACTCAGACGGAAGCCACGACTTGTATAATCTTATGCCATTCCTCGAAAAACTCAGAGAAGGATACCATTTGGTTGTCGGCAACAGGTTTAAAGGTGGAATCGAGCCAAATGCGATGTCATTTTTGAATAAGAGAATAGGTAACCCTATCCTGTCAGGATTAGGCAGATTGATTTTCAAAAGTAAGGTGAAGGACTTCCATTGCGGACTTCGCGGATTTACGAAAAAAGCTTACAAAAAAATTGATATGCGGACGACAGGGATGGAATTTGCAAGTGAAATGATTGTTAAAGCAACATTGTTCGATTTGAAAACAACAGAAGTACCGACAACGATGTTCCCTTCAGGCAGGACACGTGCCCCACACCTGAAGCCTTTCAGCGACGGATGGCGTCATCTCAGGTTTTTGCTGCTTTACAGTCCCAAATGGCTGTTTCTTTACCCGGGATTTTTACTCATTTTTCTTGGATTCATAATGGGTATTTTATTAATTCCCGGGTCT
>JAKAKE010000206.1 GCA_021824625.1 Bacteroidota bacterium
AGATTCCATAATAACAAGCTGCTGCCTGATTGCTGAGCAGTTATGCAAACCCTTAAGGTATCCTGAATAATGCTTTCGAAATTCATGTAAGCCTCGTGGGAATCCTTTATATTCGATTGTAAGTCTAAGATGTTCAAGGCATGTTTCTATTCGTTCTTCAGGGGTTGGTTCCTCCTGCAAAATGCCTGTGTCGAGAAGTTTAATTGCATTTTTGAAAATGAATGGATTTCCTATTGCCCCCCTAGCAACCATTACAGCATCTGTTCCTGTTTCATCGAAAGCACGCTTAACATCCTGAGGAGTGAGAATATCACCATTAAGTATGACAGGCATTTTAGCAATTTCTTTGACAAGAGGAAGCCATGACCAATCCGCATTTCCTTTCATCCCTTGCTCTCGTGTACGGCAATGAACAGCAAATGCGGCAACTTTTGTGTCATTCAAAAGTTCTGTGACTTTTAGAATCTTAATAGAGTTCTTATCCCAGCCAATGCGGGTTTTCACTGTTAGAGGAATGTTGATTGATTGAGCAACTTTTTCAGCCATCTCTGCAAGTCGTTCGGGTTCTTTCAGAAATGCGGCACCTGCATTGTTATTAACGACCTTTTTGACCCAGCAACCGAAATTGATGTCAACAATATCCGCTCCGGTATCTTCACATATCTTTGCAGATTCAACCATCGAATCAATCTTATCGCCGAATATCTGCACCGAAACCGGACGTTCTTCATCAAGCAATCTCATTTTATCCAAAGACCTCTTCACATTTCTAATTAGAGCTTCGGATGCGATAAACTCAGTGTAAACGAGTCCAGCACCCATCCTTTTGCAGATTACTCTGAAAGGCAGGTCGGTTACTCCTTCCATAGGTGCAAGGAATAATAGACGCTCGATATTTATATTGCCAATTTTCATAATTACTTAATTTGAATATCAATTGACGTTATAGAATTTTATAAATTTTTATATTTGCAATTTTGATTTAATATTAGAATTAAAATGAAGTTATTTAAACCTGATTTCAATAAAGCATTAAAACAAGGATTTTATATAAGAAATACTGAAAAGGTTGCTAGAGAACTGATTGGCAAAGTGCTTGTGAAAAAATTTGATACCGGGGATGCTCTCGCAGGTATGATAACAGAAACTGAAGCATACCTCGCAAAAGGTGATTTGGCAAGCCATTCTGCAACAGGAAAATCAAAGAGAAATGCACCGATGTTTGAAGACGGTGGAATAATTTATGTTTATATGATATACGGCATTCATCATTGTTTGAATATCGTTACCGAAAGAGCCGGAGAAGGCTCTGCCGTTCTCATTAGGGCAATTGAACCTCTGCTGGGTATTGACAGAATGAAGGAATTACGCGGTGTGAGCGATATAAAAAATTTGTGCCGTGGCCCCGGCAATGTCGCCAAATCTTATGCATTTTCAAGGGAAGATAATTTCAAAGATTTATTTCATCAAAATTTGTTTATTCAGGACTTTTATAATCCAAAACCAAAAGAAATTATCAAGACAAAAAGGATAGGCATCACAAAATCGGCAGAGATTGAATTGAGATATTGCTTAAAAATATAAATACGGATTTATCGTTTAATTCATAAATAAAATTCTAATCGGGGTTTTTAAAACATTTGAAGAAAATAAATTTTAGTGAAGTTCATGAACTTTATTAAAATGATATTTTATTTTTAAATAAGGGAGTATGCATGACCAAATCAATTACACTTATTTTATATTTGTTTCTTTTAACTGCAACATGCCTGGCATTGCCTCAATATTCAATGTTAACAGGAAATAAATGTATAAACTGCCATGTAAATCCGAATGGTAGCGGAATAAGAAACGACCTTGGATGGTATGTCCTGAATGATGTCGGATTGCTTAATCCTGAATATATTGGTTTGGGAAGTTTTTATGAAGCAGTTGCGAATACAAATCAATTCTTTGATAAAAAAGTAATTTTCGGTTTTGATTTCCGTTATGAAACTGCCATGTTGGGACCCTCCGATAATCCGGCAAGAAAATTTTTCGGAATGCAGGCGTCGCCTTATCTCGCTATCGTACCGTTTGACTGGCTTACTATTGGTGGCTCATATAATTTCTTTTATGATAATAATAGAAAATATCCAGGGCAAAAAGCATGGTCAGCTTATGTTCAAATTCAACCTGTTATAACATTGCCATCATTAAAAGCAGGTTTCTTCGCACCACCGATAGGTATGCGTTACGACGACCATACAGTTCTCGTCTCAAAGATAAGCGGAGGAGGACAAACACAGCTTATTCCACCTGATTTCGCAGAGTTTGGTGCTGAAATTAATTATGACGGATTGAAGTGGCTGAGCCTGGCAGCGGGGATATTCGGTTCAAATAGCATGGCTGAAAATAAATTAAAAATCTCACCCGAAGAATCAATATCTATAGTAGATGAAAACAAACTATCTGCTTCATTCAAAGCATCTTTGTGGCAAAGATTTTTTGAAGATAAATTTAATCTGAATCTTGGTGCATCTTATTATGTTAATAATGATTTCAAAATTACTGCACTTTTCTTTAATGCAGGAATGACGGATAATCTCGCATTTCTTTCAGAAATCTTATGGACTGATAAAACCGATAGGAGAAAATCGAGAAATTATATTGTGGGTGTTACCTATCAGCTTTTAGAAGCATTGTTGCTTGAAGCAAGATTTGAAAAAGCCATGACTGAAGATATCATCAACAATGAAACATGGAAGACAAATCAATACTTAATCGGCCTTCATATTTTTCCTCTTCCTTTTCTCGAGCTAAGGCCTGAGTACAGGATTTTCGACCGCGAGTGGGCTGAAGGTTATCAGGCTCAATATGCAGTTCAGCTTCATGTTTTTTATTAATGCCTTTTTTTTTGAATAAATTATTATAAAAAACTTTTGCTTAGGTGATTAAATGAAATGGAAAATATTAACATACATCAGTCTTTTTCTCATACTGCCATTACTTTTTAAATGGTATGTGGACAGTAAAGATTTTGGTAAAGCAATTATTTTTTCTATGGATAAAAAACCTGTGGTTACAAAATCGGTTGACCCTTTGTTTGGAACTGAGACAACAAAAACAGAATGGAAAAGCGGCTTCTGGCTTGGGCTGTTGCCGAACGACGATTCTTTATCATTCAATGCATTGATTGGAGTTTTACCGATTGGCGGTTTTCTGATTGTCGTTGGGGGTTTCGGGATTTTTATGAATTACAGACAGAAAAAGAAAAGGAAATAATAGATTATTATCTATAATTTTTTCTACAATAGAAATAAACGTATTCGTCTATTTCGCCAAAACTAATGATTATATAAAGGGAGTAACACAATGTTCAATAATAAATTATTTGCAATTATCATTGCACTATTAATACCTATTTTTTCGGTGCAGAATTCTTTTTCTACAAGTTTCAATCTTAAAACTTCAGGTGAAAAAAAATTCGAGGTTAATTATAAAGTCAGCCAGCCGCAAGTTCTATTTCTGAGTAATGCACCACTGGAAGATATAAGAGGTTCGGTAAATTCTGAGTCAATTTCAGGATTGATTACATTTGACCCTGCAAACATAGAGAATGCAAAAGGCATTATCACAATTGAAGTGAAGGGAATGGAAACGGGTATTCAGAAAAGGAATGGACATCTTTACAGTAAGAATTGGCTTGACGGCGAAACCTATCCTAATATAACTTTCAATCTGATTCAACTGTCAGGAGTAAAAATTGCAAGCAGTGACCCTGCAAAAGGCCGTGCAACTGCAAATGCCATAGCAAGTGGTACAATATCAATACATGGAAAATTAAAAACAATAAACGTTGATGTTAATATCACATACATAAAAGAATCAGAGGAAACTAAAAAAAGAGCATCAGGAGATTTCCTTAGCGTATCAGGAAAATTTGATGTTGCACTAAAGGATTTCGATATTACAGGCGCACAGGGGCTTATCGGGAGCAAGGTTGGTGAAGTAATCAACATTGATTTGAGCCTCTTTTTCTCAAGTAAATAATTTTTTAAATAATTAACTGAATTTATAAATTAATTAAGAATAAGAATATGGAATTTTCTGATTCATCATTAGAGAGGCGAAGCTTTCTTATCCAGGCCGGCTCATTGCTCGGTATCGGTATTGTTGCTGCCGCTGCACCCGGATTGATTACATCCTGCCAGAAAAGCGAAAGCCCTGTTGACAGCGGCATAAAAAAAGATGTTGATTTAACACAGTACAGTGAACTTCAAAGTGATTTCGGTGCTGTTAAAGTTTTATTCCCGGGACTGAATGAAGACAAGCCGGTTATTATAATTAGAAAATCCTCCGGCAATTTTCTTGTTCTAAGTTCAAAATGCACTCATCTTGGATGTGAAGTTAACGACCCCGACAAGGCAACTAAAACTATATCATGCCCCTGTCATGGTTCCATATATTCCGAAGTGGATGGCTCTGTGATTAAAGGGCCTGCACCGCAGTCATTAAGGACAATTGCCAGTTTATATGACTCCGGTACTAATATCTTGACGATTACATTTTGACCCAATAAAGAGACAGAACAATGTTCTGTCACTTCAAATTATGCAATAAAAAAATTATCCCGTAAATGTTGATTTAATCTGCATTTCAACAGCTATATCAATTCTTTCTAACCATAAGAAACAATAAAAAATTATTTTCATTTCATATTAATTTTTTTTTTGGGAACTTTTTTACTTATTTAGTGTTTCTTATATTACTAAATTCGATAAGATAAATATTAGATAAGATTAAGGTTGTGAAATAGTGATGTTTGAATTATGGAAATAAATAATCAGGAATAAAAGGGATTAGATGATGTTTAGTAAATTATTGAAAAAAATTATTGTTTTTATTGCTTTTAGCAGTTGTTTAATAGCCCAAAAATATGCAGAAACCCCATTTCAGGCACGGGATTACTTTGGTTTATTTGCCGGCCTTAATTTTAATATGCACGAAGCTAATTTCGCAAAACTGCCCGGGATACCCAGCTGTTGTCCAAGATACGAAACAGGAACCGGATTAGGAATCAATGCAGGATTATACTACAGTTTTCCGATTAGCGAGACTCTCGAAATGTCTGCAAAGCTCCAATATACAATGCTGGGAGGATTACTTAGTAAAATTGAACCTATATATTTACCAAAATCAGATGGTTCCGGAGGAAGCTGGGAACAGTTTGAACATTCTGTTGATGCATCAATATCATCAATATCATTTATCCCCCAGGTTAACTTCAGGTTAGGAGACCAGTTCAGAGCTCATGCCGGGTTAAGAGGTGGTTTTGTAATGCAAAAAAGTTTTAGCCAAAAAGAAGTTCTTCTCGCATCCTGGGGTGTTTTCCCGGATACTAAAACAAGAACAAGACATGAATTCAGCGGAGATATTCCTAAAGTATCATCATTTGAAATTGCATTATTAGCAGGATTAAGCTATGACCTGCCAATCAGCGAATCTTATGAATGGTTTCTTGTACCCGAAGTTTATTATGGTATCGGTATTAGAAATGTAGCGTCAGTGGATAACAGATGGTCAATAAATACATTCAGCGGTTCAATCGGAATTAAATATGCCCCGAGAAGGGTTATACCTCCTAAACCGCCGCCGCTGCCGCCGCCGCCGCCGCCACTGCCGCCGCCGCCGCCGCCGCCTGAGGTTCCATTGTTAGATGCTACTATTCATGCGGTATCGCTCGAAAAAGACGGCACCGAATCCGAGGTTTCAAAGATGATTATAGAAGAGTTCACCTCGACGAGGTTGCAGCCCTTCCTTAAATATATTTTCTTTGATGAGAATTCTTCAGCCATTCCGATTAGCTATAAAAAAATGTCTGCCGAAGAAAAAGCAAATTTTAAGAATGACGATAAGGCTCTGTTTAATTTAAATACAATTAATGTTTATTACCAGATTCTTAACATTGTCGGGAAGAGAATGTTGAAAAATCCTAATGCTGTTTTAACTCTAACAGGATGTAATTCCGATGCAGGTGTTGAAAAGGGTAATATAGGATTATCAACCCGGCGTGCAGAGAGAGTGAAAAGCTTTCTCGTGAGTGAATGGGGAATTGACCCAAGCAGGTTAATCGTAAAGGCACAGAATCTTCCCGATTTGCCTTCTAATACTACTGACCCGGACGGTTTAAGAGAAAATATGAGAGTTGAAATGGATGCTAATTATCCTGATATTTTCGAACCAATCACCGTATTGGAACTTGTTATCAAGACCAATCCTCCGGTCATACGTTTTAAGACTAAAGTAAATGCTGAAATTGGTGTTTCATCATGGGAAATTGTTACCTCGCAAAGTGGCGGGGACCTGAAGATTTTCCAGGGGGAGGGACCTGTTGAGCCTAACGTTGACTGGGACATTGAAAAAGAGGAAGAATTTATTCCTAAATTTGATGAATCACTGAAATATAAACTTGAAATAACAGATAATGACAATAAGGTTTGGGAATCTCCTACCCAGGAATTACCTATTGAACAATTGACAAAAAAGAGAAAAATGGAAGACCTGACTCTTGCTGACAAGGAAATTTCAAGGTTCAGCTTCATTTCATTTCCATTTAATTCGGCTGAACTGACAAAAGAGCATAAACATATTATAAATATCGCTAAAAGTGTGCTGGAAAAGAACTCAGTTGTCAGGATTGAAGGATATACGGACAGAACAGGCGATGTCGAATTGAATTTGTCTTTGTCGCAGAGAAGGGCTGAAAACATTGCAAGGGCTTTGGGCATTGACCCCAGGCAGGCAAAAGGTCTAGGTGAGGTGATGATTTACGATAATGATTTGCCTGAAGGTCGTTTCTTCAACAGAACCGTTAATATTGTTATTGAGACACCGATTTTGAGTAAATAAAGAGGTTTCTCCCTTTGTAAAAGGGAGATTTAAGAGGGATTTTTTCAGTAAAATATATCTGATTTATTAAGTTTAATTGTTCTTTTAATTTGTAATCCCCAAAGGGGAATTGTTATAAGGATATATTTAATATGTAATCCCCCGAACCCCCTTTAGCAAAGGGGGAAATAGAGTTTCTCCCTATGTAAAAGGGAGATTTAAGAGGGATTTTTTTATAAATAAATGACCATGATATGCTTAATTATAATACCAAATTAAAGCATTTTTCAAGACTCCTAAGAACTAATATGACAGGAGAAGAGATAATTTTATGGTCAAAAATTAGAATGAAACAAATAGGCGAAGCACAATTTTACAGACAAAGAACTATTGGGAATTATATTGTTGATTTTTATTGCCCTAAAGCTAAATTAATTATCGAATTGGATGGTGGTCAGCATTATACTGATGATGGGAAAGAAAAAGATATAGTCAGAGATGAATATTTTAGAAATTTAGGTTTGAAAATTTTAAGGTTTCAAAATAAAGAAGTAAGAAGAAATCTTAAGAATGTGATTGAAGAAATTTATAATCACGTTGTTAATGTTTCTGATAAATAAAGAGATTTCTCCCTTTGTAAAAGGGAGATTTAAGAGGGATTTTTTCAGTAAAATATATCTGATTTATTAAGTTTAATTGTTCTTTTAATTTGTAATCCCCAAAGGGGAATTGTTATAAGGATTTATTTAATATGTAATCCCCCGAACCCCCTTTAGCAAAGGGGGAAAAAATATATTTTTATTTCACTGTAACAAAATCGCTTTTTTTGTGTTTATACATATATATAATCATATTAAATTGAAAAATACTGTAATGAGGTTCTTATGAAAAGAAAAATTATTAGATGGTTTACTTTGATTGCGGTACTTTGTGCCTCTTTAAGTTATTCTTTAGCACAAACTGCTGTGATTAATTATATTGATGCCAACGGCTATCCGAATATCAAGGCATTTTACACTTATAAGGATATTGCCGGGAAACAGGTAAGGCCTCCAAATTATAATTGGGTGCCACAGGATATAATTATCAAAGAAGAAGGTAAAAACAGAAACCACAATCCAGGCTCACCAAAGTGTGCAGACCCTAATCAAAAAGCATTTTCAGCAATTCTTGTATTTGATATTTCAAATTCGATGCAGAAAGGTATGCTTGGAGAAAATGATCCGCCTCCGGGCCAGGCAAAATGGGAAGTAGCTTTCAAAGCCATGGACCACTTTATTCGAGCCCTGGACCCTGCTTTAACTGAATGTGCCATAATTGAATTTGGTCAGTTAGCAGGTATCAGAAAATGGTTTACCAATGATAAAGACAGTCTGTTGCAGATAGTATCCCAAATACCAAGCTTTGAATTAAGAACAAATTATAATGCTGCCTTTCTAAGAAATAAAAAAAATGTTGACGGTAATATTATTGATGATTCATCTCAATCTCCACTTTATATTGCAAAATTTGCTAAATATAAACCTGTGATTATCTTTTTAACAGATGGGAAACATAATCCTGGTAATCTAAATGGTGATGATGGCCCTTTCGAAGTAGGAAAAGCATATACCAAGGCACAGCAAAACGGTGTCTATGTTTTTGTGGTCAAAATTGGAAATGAAGCTTTAGATGCGACCAGTGATAATAACTTGAGACTTATGGCAGGGGTTGAAGGTAGTATTGATGATAATCTTGCTATGAATGTAACGGACCCTGATGCATTATTAGGTTTCTACGACAAGGTGATTCAGATTTGCGGGGCGGTGGGCTATCCCGCACCATGCTATGTAGAGTGGACAAGCGAATGTGGACCAAGCGGTGCCAGAAGCTTAGACTTAACATTCCAGAAAGCCGGCGACCCTGTACTCACAGCAAGTTCATCTTTCACAGTTAATAGCAATTTGAAACCGAATCTTGTATTTACACCAAATAAAATTGAATTTAAGAACATAGCCCCTCCCAATAATAGCCAGCAAACTGTAAAGGTGACTGCAATAAATAATTATGTAGATTTTTTTGGTAGCGGATTCACATCAACCGACCCGCATTATACGGTTATTAATTGGGGAGGAATAGGACCAAAATTCAGATTGGATAAAGATGCTTCAAGAACATTTACAATCCGGTATGAGCCGACGGATTCATTTTGTACCTCGGGATTTATTGAATTTCCCGAAGGTATAGTAAGCAGTTCTTGCGGAGGCAGATTACCTGTGAGCGGAATACTCGACCAATTTGTACTGGATGTGGATATGGGAGATGCCACAGTCAATACAAATAAAGATGTTAAGGTAACGAATGTTTTCTGTAATAGAAGTTGTAGCCCTATAACCATTACTGCAATAAACTTTACTACCGGAGATGCAACTACGTTTTCGCATCATGGATTAACACTTCCTATAACATTGGATCCCAGGGATTGTATTACTGATACATTCACTTTCAGTCCGAAAAGCCAGGGCCGGAAAAGTTCGAAAATTAACATTGTTATTGATACAGGAGCAGGTAATGCAACATTAGTTTCAGATATAACAGGAAATGGAATCGGGTTGCCTGGTATAAACTCTTACAATCCGGTTGTATTCCCAAATACCGATTGTGATACAACAACCAGGGATACACTTGTTTATCTTAAAAACACAGGCCCAATAGTTTTGAATATTGATTCCGTTAACAGCAATCTTGAAGGACCAAATAAAGATGAATTTAATTTTTCACCAAGGCCATTGCCGTCTCATATTGACCCCAACGACAGTATTGCTATAACTTTTTCTTTTATTCCGAAAAAGAGTGGTGTTAAGCAATGTTCTTTGCATGTCATAAGCGATGCAGATGGAAATGAAAACTATTACATTCAGCTTGATGCAATTGCCGACAGCGTGGATTTTGCACCGGATACAACAATAAATTTGGGTGTTGTATGCCTTGGCGATACAGTGAATACTAATTTCAATCTAAGAAATGTTGGCACAAAATCTTTACATATCACTGCATCGGCTCCTTCAACAATGACATTAAATACTCCGCCCTGGGACTTGAACGGAGGAGAAAGTGAAATTGTAAATGTAACTTATATACCAACAACTGATGGACCGATTAATTCAAATATAGTATTTACTGAAGACTTGTGTAATATTCAGAAAACAGTTAGATTCATCGGTACGGTTCATGACCCGAAGGTAACAAATGCCAACGTAATCGTAACTTCAAATGTTGGTGTAGCTAAGATTGACACTATCAGAATTACGAATCCATCAACTTCTGTCCCATTGTTTATCAATAGTATAACTACTTCTGACCCGCAGTTTAGTTTTATATCTTCGATTCCACCGATTCCGGGTTCAATACCCCCCGGTGGTTTTATGGATATAATAATAAGCTATTTACCGGATACGGCACTTGTTCTAAATGCCGGCCTTATTTTAAGTGGAATGCCATGCCATGATGTGATTATTCCTATGACAGGTAATCCGTCACTTGCTATGGTTGATATTGTAATTAACGAGGACTACACAGGTTTGGTTGGTGAAAAAAAGAATATAATTGTATATTTAACGAATGCCAAAATGTTTGCTGAATCAGGAACATCAACTATTGATTATGAAGTAAGTTTCGATGCAAGTTTACTGAAGCAAGCTCCACCGGGGAACATTCCTGAAACAATGAGCGGTTCAGACAGGGTACTTCATATTACGGGCAAGAGTGTTAGAAATCATAATAGTTTTCAGGTTATTGATACATTAAGACTATTAGTAACCGATGGAAATGTAGATAGTACTATATTGAATATAGAAAAAACAGTATCTAACAAGAGAAATGTTGCATTTAATGAGGATGACGGATTATTCCGCCTAATAGAAGCATCCGCAAAACTTTACACAAAATTTTACGAAAAATCACCCGGTGAAGAATTTGAACTTGAAATTTGGCAGTCGGATGCTGTTAACCTGTCATCATTCCACGGAAGTATAACGACTGAAGTAAGATGCAACCCATTCGTCCTCGAGGGTGTTGGTCTTGATGATACACTAGAAAATGGTGATAGATATGTGAAATTGACCGGAATACCTATCAACAATTCAGAAAGCCCTCAGATGCTTAAATCATTCAAATTCAGACCGATGCTCGGACCTGTTGATTCTACATATCTCAAACTTGCGAACAGCCGTTCAGAAAACGGAATGATTAAATTTGATACTGTTGACGGTATGCTGAAATTAAAGGTTTGCATTGATGCTGACGGAACAAAGAGATTGTTTGACCCGAACGGAGGCACTGCATTAATTGAGGCAGTGAATCCAAATCCGACAAGTGGAATTACAGAAATTAAGTTTACGCTGTCCGAACCCGGGTTAACTAATATCTGGCTCTCGAATGTACTCGGTGATAAAATCCTGAATGTCGCAAATGATGATATGAAACCGGGTAATAAGACATTGTATTTCGATGCAAACGATTTACCGGACGGAGTCTATTTTGTAATTATGCAGACCCCGACCCAGTTATTCAAAAAGAGGTTTAATATAATAAAGTAAAGAAATTATAAGCAAATAATTGTTAATTTTGCATCAGCAATGATGAGTAAGCCCCATCATTCACATTAGTGAAAAGTGGGGCTTCCTCGTATTAATTACGAATTACGATTTATGAATTACGAATGAAATTTATAAAAATACCGTCCCGATGGGACTCGGATTAATTTTGTTTATTATTCTCTATAAATATGACATCCCTCCGGGATTCAAAACATAAATAAGCAACATAGTTGCGAAATATTTAAAGCAGGATGATTCATTGGACGGTGTAGCTCCGTGGGAGCGGCATATTTGATTAAATTTATTCAAAAAATACTTTATCAAATATAAATGGGATTCAAAACACAAATAAGCAACATAGTTGCGAAATATTTAAAGTAAGATGATTCATTGGACGGTGTAGCTCCGTAGGAGCGGCATATTTGATTTAATTTATTCAAAAAATACTTTATCAAATATAATAATGACCGATAAACATATTGAGAAGTGGGATACATTAGAAAAAAGAAAAGTAGATAATTTCAAGATATTCGACTTATCATGGATTAGACGCAGGCATCCCAATTTAGGAAAAGAAGGTGAATTTGTTGTCCTGGATTCTCAATTGTGGGTTAATATTATCCCGGTAACCAAAGATAAGAAGGTGGTATTAATCGAACAGTACAGGCAGGGAACAGATGAAATAACACTTGAGGTACCCGGTGGATTAGTAGAATCAGGTGAGGATGCCCGTGAAGCGGGAGAGAGGGAATGCCGTGAAGAAACCGGTTATGAAGGGATTGGGAAAGCAATGTTATTGGGAGAAAATTCACCTAATCCGGCATTTTTGAATAATAAGTGTTTTTCTTATGTTTGGTTAGACTGTGAATTGAAATTTAAACAAAAACTCGACAGGCATGAGGATATTAAGGTAATGGAAGTACCGATTAACGAGATTAAAAAGATGATAATGGATGGCAGAATCAGGCATTCACTGGTTCTGACAGCATTCTTTTTTTATTCGTTGAAATATGGGTTGTAAATATTACCCCTGAATCTCCCTTTTATCAAGGGGAATAATTAGAGAAAGGATAAAGATAACGATAAAGGAATTATGGGTAAAATAATTGCGATAGCTAATCAAAAGGGCGGTGTTGGTAAAACAACAACGGGTGTAAATCTTGCGGCATCAATAGCGGCTCAAGATTTTTCGGTATTACTTGTGGATATAGACCCTCAGTCCAACACCACCAATGGCGTTGGTGTTGATTCAAGAGGCTTGGATGTTTCTATATACGAAGTTTTGACGATTGGTATCTCAATAGAAGATGCGATTGTCGAGACAAATATGCCTAACCTGAAAATTCTTCCTTCGCATATAAATCTTGTCGGTGCGGAAATTGAAATGGTCAACAGAACAAACAGGGAACTTGTGCTGAAAAATATTCTCGACAAAATAAAAAATGATTATCAGTTTATTATTATTGACTGCCCCCCATCGCTTGGCTTGCTGACTCTGAATGCCCTGACGGCGGCAGATTCGGTGCTGATTCCCGTTCAGTGCGAATATTATGCTCTCGAAGGATTGGGACAACTTCTGAATACAATATCAATCGTGAGATACAGGCTCAACCAAAGGCTTACAATCGAGGGAGTGCTGCTCACTATGTTCGACTCGAGGCTGAGGCTCTCGAACCAGGTGGTGGATGAAGTGAAGAAGCATTTTGAGGATAAAGTGTTCAATACAATTATCACAAGGAACGTAAGGCTGTCGGAGGCTCCGAGCCACGGGAAGCCCGCGTTATTATATGACGCTTTCAGTTCGGGTGCGAAGAATTATATTGACTTGTCGAAAGAAGTCATTGAAAGAAACAGAAAATTTCTTAATTTATAATTTATTACTAAAATTATCATAGAGAAGAAAATGTCAAAATCTGCAAAACCAACCGGCTTAGGAAAAGGATTAGGTGCCTTGCTTCCGTCTATTGAATATTCGGATAAAGGATTTAAATTCACGGATGAAGGACAGGAGGAGGAAAGGCAGGGCAATTTCGTCTTGGTGGAAGTTGCAAAAATCAATTATAATCCATACCAGCCGCGTAAGGATTTTGAAAAAGAATCATTGGAAGGACTGAAAAATTCAATACTCGAACACGGCCTTTTGAATCCGATTACAGTTCGTAAGGCTGTCAACGGATATGAGCTGATTGCAGGTGAAAGGAGGCTCAGGGCAATGATAGCAGGCGGCATGCTGAAAGTTCCGGCTATTGTTCTGGAAGTTGACCAGGGGACAGATTCAATCGTACTTGCATTAATCGAAAATGTTCAGAGGGAAGACCTGAATCCGATTGAAACAGCTTACGGATATAAATCCCTGATGGACGAGTGCCAGCTTACACAGGAAGAAGTAGCATCGAAAGTAGGTAAAGACAGGTCAACTATAACAAACTTTCTCCGGCTTATACGCCTGCCCGAAGACATACAGGAAAGCATACGTAAAAGAGAACTCTCTATGGGACATGCACGTGCTTTGCTCGGTTTGACAAATCCAAAGAAGATGTCCCTGGTCTGGAAGCAAATACTGGAAAAAGGACTTTCGGTAAGGGATACCGAGAACATGGTCAGGGATGTGGAATCGGGAAAAGTTACATTTGGCAAAGATGGTGCCAGTAAAAGCGATGAGACAAAAGATACCGAGAAGAAAGCCAAAATCAGCCCTGAAGTGGCAATCATATTAAGAGAGCAGGAGGATAAGCTGAGGCATCTCTACGGCACTGAGGTAAAAATCCACACGAAGACAAAGGAAAGCGGCTCGATTGAATTTGATTTCTACTCCGGCGACGACCTCGAGAGATTGATTGACTTATTTTCGTCAATAGAAGAGAAGTAAATTAATTAAAAATTAATAATTCACAATTCACAATTCACAATTAAGGATTAAGAATTAAGATGTTTTAACATTCTTATATCTTACTTATATTTGCCTACGAGTATTAATTCTTTCAATTAAGAAAATTTTCTCAATTGTATGCAAAGTGAATTTGATATACTGAAGGATGTTGTCGGCAAGCTCGAAGAACTTGAAATTGAATATATGCTGACAGGTTCTTTCGCAATGAATTATTATGCAATCCCGCGGATGACACGGGGTATTGACATTATTATTGAATTGTATTTATCAGGTATTGACAAGCTTTATAATAAGTTTAAAGATGAATATTATATTGATAAAGATGTTATAACTGAATCAATAAAACAGCAATCTATTTTTAATATTTTGCATAATGATTCATTCACTAAAATTGATTTTATAATCAGAAAAAAAGATGAATACAGAACAAATGAATTCAAAAGAAGAATTAAAGTATTATATAATGATATTGATGTTTTTATTGTATCAAAAGAAGATTTAATTATTTCAAAGCTGATTTGGGCAAGGGACGGTGATTCGGATTACCAACTAAGAGATGTTAAGAATCTGATGGGAACCGGATATGATAAAGAATATCTCAAAATGTTAATTGACAAATTAAATTTAACGGATGTATTTCAAAGGATTAAGAATGACTGACACATCGCCTGAATTCGAGAAATTTTACCGTGAAAAGATGATGTCCCTGTCGTCAGACGAAAGAATCAGAATCGGCTTGAGCATGAATGAGACAGCACGCCAAATCGTATGGTCATCCATCCCTGCAGACCTGCCTGAATCGGAACGCCGTGTGCAGTTTTTCCTGAGATATTATAAAAATGATTTCACCGGAAAGCAGAGGAATGAGATAATCAAGAAGATAAGAAATAATACTCAAAGAAAAATATAAAATTACCCCGATTGAAATAAAATCTACGGTGCCATTTTTTTCTGCTTAATATTTAATCCATTTCATATATTTTTGTGAATACACGAACCGGACATTTAACCATGAACAACGAATAAATTTTTATGGATGCAAACAAGGAATTAATTGACAAGAAGATTAAAAAGCTGAGAGAAATTCAGGAAAAAGCATTACTCGGCGGCGGCAAGAAAAGAATTGACGACCAGCACGCTAAAGGCAAGCTGACTGCAAGGGAGCGGCTCGACCTTATGCTCGACAAAGGTTCTTTCCGCGAAATTGACAGACTTGTCCATCATCATTCACATGAATTCGGATTGAATAAAACCGTGTTTTTCGGAGACGGAGTAGTTACCGGACACGGCGAAATAAACGGGCAGAAGGTGTTCGTGTTTTCTCAGGATTTCACTGTTCTCGGAGGAAGTCTTGCGGAAGAACACGGAAGAAAAATTTGCAAGATTATGGAAATGGCGATGAAAAGCGGCTTGCCTGTGATTGGGCTGAATGATTCAGGCGGTGCGCGTGTGCAGGAAGGTGTGATATCGCTTGGGGCTTATGCAGATATTTTTCTTTTGAATACACTTGCATCCGGTGTTGTTCCTCAGATTTCGGTTGTAATGGGTCCCTGTGCCGGTGGTGCGGTTTATTCACCTGCGATAACAGATTTTATTATCATGGTGAGGAAAACTTCATACATGTTTGTTACTGGTCCAAAGGTTGTTAAGACTGTAACTCATGAAGATCTGACTTCGGATGAACTCGGGGGTGCTGATGTGCATGCTTCCAAGAGCGGTGTGGCTCACTTCGTTGCAGACAATGACATGGAAGCTATGGAAATTGTGAAAAAGCTGATGTCATATATTCCGTCAAATAATGCAGAGGAGCCTCCTTACATCCCGAATGATGACCCGGTTGACAGACAGGATGACGAACTGACATATATAATTCCTGCAAATCCGAATCAGCCATATGATATGAAGGAAATCATTCGCAAGGTTGCAGATAAAAGCGAGTTCCTCGAAGTGCATAAAGATTGGGCAATGAATATAATCGTTGGATTCATCCGGCTGGGAGGCAGGTCAATCGGTGTAATAGCGAATCAGCCTGCAATCATGGCGGGAGTACTGGATATAAATTCATCACGCAAGGCAGGGCGTTTCATCCGATTCTGCGATGCATTCAACATACCGCTCCTCACGTTTGAAGATGTTCCCGGTTTCATGCCCGGTGCCGACCAGGAATGGGGAGGAATAATTGCCAATGGTGCAAAATTACTTTATGCTTACTGCGAGGCGACTGTACCTAAGGTTACTGTGATTACACGTAAAGCTTACGGAGGTGCTTATGACGTGATGAACAGTAAGCACGTCCGCGGCGATTTGAACTTTGCCTGGCCCACTGCGGAGCTTGCGGTGATGGGTGCAAAAGGTGCCGTAGAAATTATTTTTAAGAAGGAGATCGAATCTGCAGAGGATTCAGAGAACAGGGAAACTGAACTGATTAATGAATTCACGGACAAGTTTGCTAATCCATACATTGCGGCTTCCTACGGCTATATTGACGAGGTTATAGAGCCTAAGTACACGCGTCAACGTTTGATTGAAGCATTCTCACTGTTAGAGAACAAGGTGGATAAAAATCCACCGCGGAAGCACGGGAATATCCCGTTGTGATGAAATTTTGATTACAAGTAAAGTTTTAGTAAATTTCGGAGCAATTGCAAGGGAAAAAAGAATATGAGTAAAATAACTCTCGAAGAACAGATAAAATGTGTAATCAGAGAAATTGGAATAAGAAAAAGAGAATATCCTTATTTGGTTGAAACTAATATATTAAGATCTAAAGAAGCTGAATATCAAATAAAAGTTATGGAAGGTGTTCTCGATACTTTGAAACAACTTGAATGGCACATTGGTTATAATTATCAGCAAGAATTATGGGAAAAAGAAAATGAAGAAAGGTTACAAAAGGTAATAAAGGAAATAAATGAAACAAATAATGACTAAGAAACCGAATAGTCTTTTTGCAGTTATATTAAGAAGTGAACTTAAAGAAAATATCATTACTGAGTATAGATTCCATCCTCGACGCGAATACAGATTTGATATTGCGATACCTAAATGGAAAGTAGCTATCGAAATCGAGGGTGGAGTATATACGAGTACAGTAGCACATTCTTCTATCAAAGGCATACTACTAAGAGACATGGAGAAATATAATCTTGCAACTGAAGAAGGGTGGAGAGTATTGAGGTATACTCTAGGGCAGACAATGAAAAGTGCGACATTAGAACAAATAAAAAAAACAATTGGACAAGTTAAGATATTATTAAACAATTAAGGAGTAAAAAATTATGACAGATAGAATAAAAAAAGTCGTGGTTTGATTGCAAGTAAAGTTTTAGTAAATTTCTTCTTTGTAATTTTCATTTCTTCTTTTTGTAATCTAATTTCCTCCCTCTGTAGTCCTAATTCTTCCCTTTGAAATTCGATTTCTTTTTTTTGTAATAGTAGAGTTCTATAAAATAGTATAACTCCAGCTAATGCCCATAATGATCCTGTTATTCCACTAATATAATTACCCCATTCTCCGATATCTTTAGTAATAGAAAAATTAAAAAGCCAAGATATTATTGATTTACAGAATATCGCTAATATTCCAAGAAAAATCATTACCAATGAAGTAATGGAAAAGAAATCAAAATTTATTAATTTTTTCTTTAGACATGTCTTTACTTAAATTTCTTTAATAGCTTTTTAAAATCCTCATCATCAAGAAAATGCTTCCAATCAATATCAACAAGGACATATTTCTTTGATGTATAATTATTACTCAAGCATTCTTCAATATATTTGAAAGCTGAATTTTTATATTCAATATTGTTGAATTTATTAAATAAAACTGAATAAATACATGAAATATTGTATAGTTCATAATTTTTATTTTCACCGATATCTTCATTGAGAATTTTTAAACATGCCTTCTCATCTTCAAGTCGAGCAAGACATAATGATACATATGATAAGGATTGTATTTTACCTTTTAAATCAATTGCAAAAGTTATTGATTCATAAAAATCCTTTTTAGAATCTTCAAAATTACCAACCTGATAAAATGAGCTACCTCTATTATATAAAATATCATATTTAAATGAATTATTTATTATCAATGGCAATGCTTTTGAATAATCATCAATTGCACCTGCATGATTGTGATTTCTCATTTTCATATCAGCCCTAGATAAAAATACTTCGGGTTCATCATCGCCATTAGTACAGCATTCCATAAATAAACGTCCTAAAGTAGTAATTTCGTAGTAACCTTTTTCAATATCTAAGATTTCTTTTTTCTTATCAATTATAGATTCATAATATTCAATTCTAATTTTATAAATATCGTTTAAAAAAACATATAATTCTTCATTTGTTTTATATAAATTATCAATACGCTTAATAATCCCCAAACTAGATAAATTTGTTAAATAAAGATCGATGTTTTCTCTAAAAAGCAATGAGATTAGATATTCTATGCCTGTTAAGGGTTCTTCAAAGAAAATAAATGCTTGTCCATTTAAATCTTTTCTTTTTATTCTTATAAAAGGAATACTTTCTTGATCATATAAATAACATAATATTTTTGCTTCATCAGGTGATAAACTCTCTATTAATTTTATATAATTGGGATGAACATCTTTAATTGTATCACTATTTGAAGCCTTTTGAAGTAAGTTTATAAACAAATCACTAATATTTTTATTCTCAGTATATGTTAATTTATCAAATACAGGAACTGCTATTTCTGGTGGAATATTACAAATTTTTTCTTCATCAATATTTTCTATTTTCTCTCTATATTTATTCATGTTATTTAGAAAAATTATTTTCCTTTTTTCACTAAATGATTTTATTGGTATTAAACCAATATTTAATAAATCTAATATTGTTTCAATAGCCAACCCAACTTTTCTTACTCCTGGTTGGGCAAGATCTTCATAAATCTCCATTAAAAATTTTGTTATTTCTTCAGGTGTTTTATTAACGATTGGAATTAAATCATTCATGTTTATATTGTTCAATTAATAGTAAAATTTACTAATATTATATTTTCGCAGCTATTTAGAACACATCTATAGACTAATTTACACAAAATCTCATTCTTTGTCAATTTAATTTTGCAATTCAAAATTTCTCAATCAACACTTAACACTCAAAACACAAAACTTATTCATGAATACGTGGATTGTTCCATGGAGCTTCTTCCTCGGCTTTGGCAATGGCATTTGCCTTGGCGATTTTTTGATTGCTGCCTTCGCCGTTGAATGTGCCGTAAGCGGTATGGACTGATATTTTAATAAGGGGCATGTGGCTGAGGCCTATTCTTTGTGCATTTGAAAATTTAATGTTCTGTCCGCAAATCTGCTGATGTTTCGCTGAAAAATCTGTGATAGAGACTGCTGTACCCGAAACGGCGGACAATTCTTTCAGCAGTTCTGCCTGGTCCTCATCGGACAGGGAAAAAAAAGAATCTTTAATATTTTGTTTGAGCGTAGCTATATCTTCCTTTTTCTTCATGAAAAACTCCTAAAATATTATTAATATGTGGAATCTACATAACAGCTAATCAGATTCACATCTGTAAACTAATTTACACAAAATATTATACTTTGTCAATTTATTTTACAGTATTATACTTACTAAAAAAATTAACACTTGACACTCAAAACATTTGTAAAAGCTGTATCAGACTGGCTTTAAGGGTTTGCGATATATAATCAACCAAGCAGAAAATGAATTGGCATATTTTTTCCTTTCTTGTATTAAAATGTTTCAGAAAAGGAAGGAGGCTGACAGAGAGAGAAAAGACAAGGAAAAACAAGATGAACAGCATCACAAAGCCGCTTCGCTCCCCTTGCTGTTCGATGCACAAAAGCCGGAAAATGTCAGAGGTACAATACGGAGTAAACTTTGATGAGCACAAAGACAAAGGCTGAATAAAATAATCTTGTTCAACAATTCACAGGGAAGGGAGAGTTCCAAATGAAAAAGCACATTTTGATTTTGCAGGCAATCATCATCACAATCATTTCAATATTTAATATGCCCATAAATGCACAGACAATCTGGATGCTTGACTACACAAGCTATAGCAGGGAAGTTCAGAATATAGTGAACATAATTAGAGAGGATTTTAAGCCCATGGAAATCAAGTTTAAATATACACTCGATGATGTGTATCCGAATGATGGAGATTTCCTAATCTATATTTTGGGTGACGCAATAAAGGTAGATTCAATTAAAACGGTAATAAATTTTGAATATCTTTTCTTCAGGTTGAACGAATATTATGAAATGGTATTCAAAGGGGGAGACAGCAGACTTTTTTATTCAGATAAAAGTTATGAATTTACGAGGGTATTAAGAAATTCAATAATGCAAGAACTAAAAACCTGTTTTAAACAGAGCGAATATGCGACGCCAAAGGACCCTAACATGTACAGGGTAAAGAAAGGTGAAAA
Source organism: Bacteroidota bacterium (assembly GCA_021824625.1). Taxonomy (GTDB): domain Bacteria; phylum Bacteroidota; class Ignavibacteria; order Kapaibacteriales; family UBA2268; genus XYC2-FULL-35-21. Next base: position 20,778 of record JAKAKE010000206.1, read on the forward strand.
AGTTGATTATAAGCCATAATATATGTATGCCGTTATTTTTCCCGGGCAATGAAAAGCTCACAAAGAAGAAGTCGAAGGGTGTCTGTTAAATCATCCTTCGACAAGCCCAGGATGATATTTTATTATTTTGACAAATAAATATCCGCAATCTTCAGATGCTATTCACCCTATCTTAATAATTTCTTATAAAAATATTTATTTTTATTTAAATAATATTTCCATAATTTAGTTGTAGTTACAACTATTGCTGATACAACTATTATGAAAAATTACCATAAGCTGTTCGGTGAACTTGGTTTTTTATTAGGCCATACAGGAAGGGCTATGAAGAATTCGATAACAAAATCTTTTGCCGAACACGGCTTTGAGAATACTGCCGAACAATGGGGTATTCTCATGTCCCTGTGGTCAAAAGACGGCATTACTCAGCAAGTTCTTTCGGCAACTATATACAAGGAAAAAACGACCGTTGTGCGTTTGATTGATAATATGGAGAAAAGAAATATTATAGTTAGGGTGCAGGATCCAGATGACAGAAGAAATAATCTTATTTATCTGACAGAAGAAGGCAAAATACTGCGAGAAAAGCTTGTTCCCATTGCCATTAATGAACTTCGGAAAGCTCTAAAAAATATGTCTGAGAAAGAAATTGATACTCTTACCACCCTATTGAAAAAAGTTTATACTAATCTTAAAAACGATAAGTGCATTGAACATTAGATATGAAATATAATAAAGGTTAATTATGAAATTAGAAAAATTATTCCGAATTTTTATATTGCCCCTGATACTTTACTCAGGCTACAGCCGGGGGGCTCAGGTATTAACCATAGATGATTGCATAAAGCTTGGACTTGAGCAGAACAAGACACTGATGATTTCCAAATCGAAAGTGAATGCCGCCGATGAAAAGCTGAGTGAAGTTAATGCGTCAATGCTCCCTTCGTTGAAATTGACCGGTTCTTATACAAGACCAAGTGAGGTTATTAACAAGGCGGGTAATTTTACGATACCATTTATTCCTGATAATTATATGCTGAAATTTACACTTCAACAACCATTATTTACCGGATTCAGATTGAATAGTAACAGTGATATAATGGAAAATAATGTTTCAGCTTCAAAAGAAGATTTTCGAAAAGATGAAGCTCAATTAGTTCTTGATATAAAGAGTGCTTATTGGTCTCATTTTAATGCACTTCAGCTTGTTAAAACTGTTAATGAAAATATTGCACAAGTCGAAGGCCATCTGAAAGATGTAGAGAATTTTTATAAAGTGAATATGGCAACAGATAATGATGTATTGAAAGTTAAAGTACAATTATCAAATCTGAAACTGATGAAAGTTGATGCCGAAAACTCAGTTGATATTACAAGGATGGCCCTTAATAATTTAATTGGATTGCAGACTATGGCAAATACAATCATTCCTGAAACTGCAGAGGAAGTACCAACTGACTTACCCACTCTCGATAACCTGATTACAAAAGCTTATGAGTTCAGGCCCGAGATTAAGGGAATGGGATACAGAATAAAATCAAGTGAATCCGGAGTAAAAATGGCAAATGCCGGATGGTACCCCCAGGTGAATTTTGCAGCAAACTATAATTATGCAAAGCCAAACCCAAGAATGTTTTTCTCCCCGGGAGAATTTAAGGGTACCTGGGATTTGGGTTTGAACTTTACTTTTGATATCTGGAACTGGATGACAACATCACATCAGGTGGAACAGGCAAAAGCTTCACTTGAACAGGCCAGATACTCGGCAGAACTGATTCGCGATGCTGTTAACCTGGAAGTTTCCCAAAGTTATCTTACTCTTGTCAAAGCAAAAGAGAAAATTCAGTATGCTAAGGAAAACCAAAGTCAGGCAAAAGAAAATTACAGGGTTACAAATGAAAAATTCAAAGCAGGGATGGTGCTTAACTCTGAGCTTGTAGATGCAGAATCATCTTTGCTGATTGCTAACATCAATTATATATCTGCTATAGTTGAGTATAAGATTGCGATTGCAAAACTTGAAAAAGCTACAGGTCAATAAATTGAAATTAATATTTTAAAATAGAGGTCATATATGAAAAAAATATTGTTAATAGTGTTTATTGTAGTTGTTCTAACAGGAGTCGTAGTTCTGCTAATGACAAACAAAGCAACAATGGAAAAAAGAGCGAAAAGTACTGTGAGGCTTGAAACTGTTCCGGTAACAACCGAGAAAGTTAAACTCAGTTCATTGGATGAGGAGCTTACTCTTGTCGGAACGGCATATCCCGAAAGGGAGGTCAATGTTTTATCCGAAACACAAGGGAGAGTAGTTGCAGTATATTTTGATGTCGGAAAAAGTGTCGGAACAGGAAGTCTTCTCGTTAAAGCTGATGATGAAGTAAAGCAGGCTGTATTCAATACTGCAGAAACAAATTTCGAAAAAGCAAAAAAAGACCTTGAAAGATACAGGCAATTAAATAGGGAGAAATCAGTAAATGATGTTCAGCTCGAACAAATAATGGTCGCTTTCAAAACGGCAGAATCCCAATATATAATTTCCAAAAGACAACTTGAAGATACTAAGGTGAAATCGCCTATTCCTGGAATTGTTACATCAAGGAATGTAGAGGTTGGGACACTGCTTTCTAATAATACACCCATAGCAAACATTGTTGATATTTCATCATTAAAAGTAAAGGTGAACGTTGCGGAAAGGGATGTTTTCAAAATGAAACCCGGCGCTCAAGTTGAAATTAAAACAGATGTGTATCCTGATGTTACTTATGAAGGAACAATTAAAAATATAAATTCAAAATCAGACGAAGCCCATACTTATGCCGTTGAGATTAGCCTGAAAAACAGTACAAAAAATCCCCTTATGGCGGGGATGTTTGTCAACTGTTCTTTTAATTTCATTAAATCTTCCGAGTCGGTTATCATACCCCGAATTGCCCTGGTAGGGAGTATAAAAACACCTCAGGTGTACGTAGTAGAAAATGATAAAGCTGAGTTGAGAAGCATAGTGATAGGAGCAGTTTATAGCAATATTATACAAGTGCTGGGCGGCTTACGGCCGGGTGAACATGTAGTTACAAGCGGACAATTAAATTTACAGGATAATTCCTCAGTAAAAATTGTAAAATAGGGTAAAAGAATGACAATTACAGAACTATCAATAAAAAGGCCTACATTAATAATTGTATTATTTACGTTTCTGGGTGTATTAGGAATCTACGGATTCATAACCCTGAATTACGACTTAATGCCGAAAATGAGTCTCCCGATGGCAATTGTAACCGTTATTTATCCCGGAGGCTCGCCAAGTGAGGTGGAGACATCTGTTACAAAACCAATCGAGGATGCCGTATCGGGTTTGGATAAGGTGAAAACAATCCGCTCTACTTCTCTCGAAGGCATGACTCTCGTAAGAATTGAATTTGACCTTAACGTTAATATTGATTTTGCAATTCAGGATGTTCAAAGGAAAGTCAATGGGATTATGCAGCAGCTTCCAAAGGATATCAGAACACCTGTTATAACAAAAGTTGCATTTGACGAACTGCCTGTAATCAGGGCGGCTGTTTACAGTAAGCTCCCGCCGCGGCAACTTTATCAATTCATCAAAGACCGCGTTCAGCCGAGAATTTCCAATCTTAGCGGTGTCGGTTTGTTCACTATGCTGGGAGGTGAAGAGAGAGAAATAAAGGTCAACGTTGATGCGCAAAAACTGAAATCCTACAATCTTTCATTATTTGCAATTGCCCAGTCAGTCAAGGCTGCAAACCTCGACCTTCCGACAGGTAACATAAAAGAAAACAACGAACAATATGTTGTTAGGGTAGCAGGCAAGTTCGCATCCGTCGAAGAACTGAATAATCTTGTTATTGCAAGGAGTAAACAGGATGGTGAAATTAAACTCAGGGATGTAGCAGAAGTCGAGGACGGGAAAAAAGAAGTAAATAATATTAACAGGCTGAATGGCATCAACTCGGTTGGTATAACCATACAAAAGCAGACGGATGCCAATACGGTTGAGGTTAGCAACCTTGTGATGAAAGAATTTAAGAAACTGGAAAAGGAGAACAAGGATATAGAATTAAAATTCGGAGTAGCACAGGATGCTTCGGAATTTATAATGCAATCGGCTAACGGAGTTAAGTTCGACCTTTTTCTTGCTATTCTCATAGTAGCTTTTGTGATGCTGATTTTCCTTCATAGCTTTAGAAATTCCTTTATTATTTTGGTTGCTATACCATCGTCGCTCATATCAACATTCTTCATGATGTACATCTTCGGATTTACTCTGAACATGATGACATTGCTCGCAATGTCTCTTGTAATCGGAATATTGGTTGACGATTCGATAGTTGTACTTGAAAACATATACCGCCACCTCGAGATGGGAGAAACCCAGAGGGATGCTGCATTAAAAGGAAGAAATGAAATTGGCTTTGCCGCACTTTCCATAACCTTAGTGGATGTTGTTGTATTCATACCTCTTGCCATGATTTCAGGAGTAATTGGAAATTTTCTGAGGGAGTACGCACTCGTTGTCGTTTTTTCAACTCTGATGAGCCTCATTGTATCATTCACAATTACGCCTATGCTTGCTTCGCGGTTCACAAAGCTTGAACACCTCAGTAAGGGTTCTCTGATGAACAAATTCGGTATCTGGTTCGAGGGCTTCTTTAAAAAGTTGACATCCTACTATGCACGTACTCTTAACTGGGGACTGCACAATGGGGGCAAGGTTGCAACAGCAACAATTATACTTCTCGTTCTTTCATTGATGCTGCCGGGTATGGGTTTTATCGGAAATGAATTTATGCCCCAGGTGGACAGGGGAGAATTGGTAGTGTCCATCGAACTCGACCCTGGCGCTACGATTGAACATACAAACCAGGTTACACAAAAAGTTGAGAAAATCATAAGCACTTTCCCTGAAGTGAAAACCATTTTAACGAGCGTCGGTGCCACTTCCGAAGGTTTGTTCGGGTTTTACAATAACAATACTACCGATATTTATGTTACACTTGTTCCTAAGAATGAACGGATGGACGCTACGGGTGCAATAGGCCAGAAAATGAAAGCCCAGGTGCTTAAAATTCCGGGATTGAGGTGCCGGGTAAGTCCGGTTTCATTGATGGGAACTACATTAAGAACACCAATACAAATACTCGTACAGGGAGCTACATTTGAGGATGTCTTTCCGGCAGCTTCGAAGATTGCCGAAGTTGCAAGAACGGTTGACGGCACTAATGATGTCCGCTTGTCATCTGAAGAAGGCAAACCCGAACTGAAAATTGAAATTGACAGGGAAAAACTTTCAGCACTCGGATTAACTATAATGGATGTAGGACAGAATCTTAGAATTGCCCTTACAGGAGATGACGATTCGAAATTCAGGAAAGGACTCACTGAATATAATATTAGAGTTCAGCTTGACCAGTTCGACCGCTCAAATCCCGATGATGTTGCAAACCTTACCTTTAAAAACAACAAAGGACAACAGATTCAACTAAAGCAATTTGCTATTGTTTACCAGTCTGTAGGTCCCACAAAGCTCGAAAGAGAAGGCAGAGTTCCTGCAATAAATGTTATGTCACAGGCTTATGGCAAAACAAGCGGCGTTATTGGTAACGAAATTATAGAAAAATTAAAAAACATTAAGCTTCCTACAGGAGTAACATACCGATTAACCGGTGAGCTTGAACAGATGAAAGATTCAATGAAAAGTTTGATTTACGCACTTCTCGCAGGTATCCTGTTTGTGTATATGATAATGGTCGCTCTTTACAATTCATTCAAATATCCGTTTGTGGTTTTGTTCTCTATACCGCTTGCAATAATCGGTGCTTTTTTTGGATTAGCGTTGACTATGAAGTCCATTTCAATTTATTCTATGCTTGGAATGATTATGCTTATAGGATTGGTAGCAAAAAATGCAATACTGCTTGTTGACAGGACAAACCAAATGAAATTGGAAAGGGGACTCAGCACTTACGATGCATTAATGGAAGCCGCTCAGACACGTTTCAGGCCTATACTGATGACAACATTTGCTATGGTATTCGGCATGCTTCCGATTGCACTTTCGACAGCGGCAAGCTCAGAATCAAAATCAGGATTGGCAGTAGTTTTAATTGGTGGATTAATCAGTTCATTGCTTCTCACACTCATTTTGGTACCGGTGGTTTATCAGAAGTTTGATAAGATTTTTAAAAGGAAGAAATCAGTTTGAATTTGAAATGAACAAGGGGCTGATAAACCCCTTTGAAATTTATCTTTTTATCATAAAAAAAATATTCATACTTTAAGTTTATTAATAATATACAAAGCTTCTTCAAAACCGGTTTCAATGAGTTTGATTAGAGTAATACCGTCATAATAGCCGTCAAGATGTAATATATCGTAAGCAGCATTGAACGAATTAAGTAATTTTTTATCAATTTTTGATAAATTCTCAGTGTAATAATTTACGTTTTTTCTTCCTTTTCTTTTTGTAATACCTTTACGCTCAAAGTAACCATCTAAAGCAACTAATACGGCACTATATGCAACACCACAAGCTTCCTTAACATATTTTGTATCTTTATAATATCTAGTGTTCCTTCCAGCTTTTTTTAAAACTTCGTTAGCATTATCCATATACCGGAGTGCTTCATTATAGTACTTTTCACTAATATTCTGATTTTCTGTTTTCATAAAAATTTATTGACAGTATTAATATTTATCAAAATTATTGATGTTTAACTTAAAAAATTATTATTAAGATAGCAATAAAAAAAGTCAACCTCTGAAATTCTCAAAGGCCGACTTTTTATATGAAATAAATATTTCTTTTACTTCGCTTTTCTTACAACTCTGAATCCACGATTAAAATTGCTGTTTGAAGTACTTGCACCATCCCTGACTGCTGAAGCAGAGTATAATGGACCTTCTAGGTATGAGCCTCCTCTATAAGCTTTTTGCTTATCATCTGTTAATTCTGGCCCGGTTGGGTCTTTATCCGGATTAGGCCTTTGTTCATAGAAACCTGCATCATACCAATCCCAGCACCACTCCCAGACATTGCCGTGCATATCATAAATACCCCATGGGTTGGATTGTTTGATACCAACAGGCTGAGGATGAGCAGGATTAGTTCCTTCGGTTGGAGTGTTCCCGCTGTTCCATCCCAAATTACCTATTATTCCTGCATAATTCCCGGTCGTACCTGCCCTGCATGCATACTCCCATTCTGCCTCAGTGGGTAACCTATAACCGTTAGCATTAAAATCGCATGTTACATCGTCTCCGTTTATTTTATAACATGTATCTAAATTTTCCATTTGTGAAGCACGATTACAAAATCTTACAGCATTAATCCAACTCACACCGTCAACCGGCAATGAATCGCCCTTAATCCTGCTGGGATTTGAAGCATTCATTACATCTTCGTATTCCTTTTGTGATACCTCATACTTGCCGATAAAAAAACCTTTTGTTATTTGAACGGTATGCGCCGGAGAACTGTAAGTAATATTAGCAAGGTTGGCACTATCGGAACCCATAACAAAAGTTCCCGGATTAATTGGCACCATTTCAACAACTTGATTTACACTTTGAACTTTGAACTCGGCAGTATTAGTTCCGGTGCTGTCATAAGTATAGACAACAATTTTACCTGTCAGGGCTTCATCAGGAACAATTACAGTAATTTTTGAAGTACCCCAAAATGTAATATTATCAGATTTTACACCTTTAAATTCCACTGCTCCCCTGATATTCCCAAAGTTTTTTCCAATGATAGTTATTGATTGCCTGGGTTGAGCAATATCCTGTGGTAAATATTCAACGAATGGCGAGGCTGAATCAGGCAGAGCATTTATTGTTAGATTTACAGAATTGCTTGTCTTGCCATTGGCATTGACTATGACGCCCCCGGTTACTGCTCCCGCAGGAATAATAATTACAATTCGTGTGTCAGACCATGTGTAGTGGCTCGTATCGTCAAGTTTTTCACCATTTAATGACACATAACCGCTACCACGTGATGTTCCAAAATTCACACCTTTGATTATTATTGCTTGCCCGACGAATGCAATGTTCGTTGTCAATGTCTGTATATTAGGTAATGTGTTGTCAATCGGATTTCCATCATCACCGCATGAAGTCATTAAAAGTAAAACAACTAATAGGATAGCTGTTGAAAATGACATAACTTTAATTTTCATTTTTTCTCCGTTTTTTACAAATTCGACAATTATAAACTTACAATTTAAAGATTTTTTTTTATTTATGCTTGTACGGATATTGTAATAACACAAAAAAGGCGATTTTGTTACAGATTTTTTTTGATATTATGCAACTAACTTTATTTTTTTGTGTTATCAGGTGATTTCAGGGTTATTTACTCTATTGATGATAAAAATAATATCGTTGAAGTATCGGCAATAAAATATCGTAGTGAAGGATATTGAGATATTAACAAACAATAAGCATAATGATCGTGTTTTTATATATAAAACAATTTATCCTGTTTTGATGGTTTAGTTATTAAATATTGAAATTCACCTTTGGGATTTTCAATCCCGCCGTAATTATTGATTGCTTCCTTCACCTGCATTACTGAATTATCAATCTTATAAATAATGTCATCTGTTGTATATCTCAATATGTTCCACCCCAGGCTCTCAAGCACATTATCCCTATGCTTGTCTTTTTTGACATCATCGGGTTTTGTGTGATACGTGTCGCCGTCGCACTCCACAGCGAGGTTGCGGGATTTGCAGAACATTGCAAAATCAAGATAATATCTCTGACTTTTCCCTTTGCCGTAAATCACTTCATACTGGCGTTCGGCATTTATTTCTTCTTTCCTGAAGGCCTCCCACATCCTTTCTTCAATCGGACTTTCATAAAATAGTTCGTTTATTTCTTTTGCTGTGCGAAGCTTTTTGAAAGTAGTCTGAACAAATATTATTGGTCTGTGTCTTAAACTTGGAATTGGTTTCGGAATTTCTCTCAATTTTTCAAATTCAAGTTTATAATAGATTTTTCTGCTTTTTATATTCTTCTTTTCTTTGCCGAACAAATCCTGACGGTGGACAATTCTGATTTTCTTAACTTTTGCAAACCACCTGACAACGAATGCATCGGCACCGAATTTCTTTGTCTGATAAAAAGCAATATATTTTATTCTTCTTTCATGCACTATACTCGGCGCACTGTTTACGGGAATCCTGTACCAGTGCTGTTCGAGTGCAATGTTGTAGTCGTTTACATCCCTCAATAATGCAATCAGAGTGTCAATATTCGTATTCCTTATTGCCATGGAATTAATAATTATATTAAATGATTTTATTCCTTCTTGAGCCCATAATCTAAAATTTTCAATTTAAAATTATCATTGAATTTTCAACAAACAAATTATTAAATTATTTTACCTCTCCAAAGTAATATTTCTGCAAAGAAGCAGTAAAGTTCATTTTTTTAACATTGATAATTTTTCCATTCATTGAAAATTGAAAATTTCAAATTGAAAATTCTAATTAATCAGTCCCAACTTTCATCATTATAATCACACAACACAGATTCGAATTCATTGAATTTGATTTTATCAGGTTCAAAAGGTATCAATGGAAGATCAAATTCGCAAACTTCATTTGTAATGAATGTCCTTACTCTTGCGACCTGCCCGTCTTTTCCGTAGATGCCGATTGGTACGAACATTTTAAATGTAGGTGGAACATTTTCCTGTTTCACCCGCATCCGTATTTTGTATTTACCTTCCGGAGTTTGAGTAACTTTATTTGCAACAGTATAAGAGGGTATTTTAGTATCGTCAACCCACTGGTCAAAAAACCAACTATAATCCATTCCGGTATTCAATTCGACAACTCTCTGAAAATCAAGGGTTGATGCGTAGCTACCCTTATATTTATTATAAAATTCTTTCATTATATTCAGAAAAACATCTTCCTTAAGTGTGTTTAAATCAATGCAGATATTCCGCAGCATATGCAGAACCCATGCACCCTTCTGATAAATCAACAGACTGTAATCACCCGACGTCTTGCTTGAACTGATGCGATGACCGAGTGAGATTGGACCTTGTTCAAAACCACTGCCAAGAAATGATTTTCTTAGGTTCATGATTTCGGTGCGCGACTTACCTAGAAATTTAAAAAACTTTTCGTTATCCTTCAATACCATCTGTGTGTACATTAACGAAACATATTCGGCAAAACCTTCACTGAGCCATCTGTCCCTGTATGATTTCATATCGAGGCTGATACCCCACCATTGATGTGCCACTTCATGCGAACAGAAACCTTCCTGCCACCCTGTTTTTGATTGGTCGTAAAAAGCACCCGTTGCAAGGTGTATCATGCCCGGAAAAGCCTCGCCATGGTTACCGAGTAATTCTGTTGCATAGAATTTTTTTACGGGAAGATTACCGAGCCATTTAGAATAAAAACTCATACTGAGCTGGACATCCTCTGCCACTGCCTTCCATTGCTGAGTTGTGTGGTACAGGATTTCAACCGGAGAGCCAGCTTCAACCTTGAACTCCTTCCTGTTGAATAGTCCCATGTTAAAAGAAGCATTTCTGCATTTATAAGGCATTATCCAATGGCTTGTATTTACTTCATCGGCTTTGCTTTCGGAGATGAGGTCGCCTATACTGACAAAGGTATAATCATCAGGTGTGTGAAATGTAAGGTCGAAAAAAGAATGTTCTCTATACCCATAATTCGGATACCATTCTATCGAGGTTTTCAAAACAATATAATCATGGATTCTCTTTGCTATAACCCCGGAATACAATATTCGAATTGAAAATGTATCATTAACATTATATTCTTGAGGTAATTTCACCCATAAAGTGGGGGATTTCTCTCCTTTGTAAAATTTCAGTTCCATACTATCGGATTTTACTGAGATGACTGATAAATCCTCATGCAATTCCAAAGGAAGCCAAATTAAACCTTTTTTGAGTGCTACCATATCTACTTTTGTGTTGCAAATCATGTTTAGCTTATCATTGAGACTGCAATCTACAGTGTACTTTTCTATTTGAATTTCATCATTAGTAGGCCTGACAGAATCAATGAATTCGCCATTTGTGTACTCATTGCTGAAATGAAACTGATTAATATCTTCGTTGTATTTTCCATAGCCTGCGTACCAGTCGCCCCTGAGCAGTGTTACTTCCTCTTCTTCATACGGGTCTATGCAAAAGAAGAGGTCTTCGTAATCATCCATATCGAAGTACGTATAGAAGACATCATTGAACTCATCTTCGAGTAAAGTTTTTGATATTGCGGAATTAAAGGAAGTTTTTTCTCTGTTTGATTCATATTCGATGAAATTCTCTAACATTTTTTCTGCATCCTTCGACCTAACAGCTTTCACAGGAAGATTATTTTTCTGTATTTCGTTAACTGTGCTGTCCCCGCAAAACAGCAGCATCGCCGAAAATGTGGCATTCAAGCTTTTTGTCTTGAGGAATCGCTTGAGTTGGTCTTGTTCCACCTTAATAGGAGGCTCAAACAATAAAGTACCTTTTCCAATAAAAACAGCGAGACACCTTCTGTTGTTTATTGGTTTACACAAATACACAACTCCCGAATCGAGGCTGATATTCGTTACATCTCTTGTCAGAAAATATTCAGTAACAGGATAAGCATTTTGATAATCAATCGAGACATTTTTAATCTCATTAAGAAAATCTGTGTAATTCTCATAAGGCTTTGCAGAAGATAATCCGGGTAAGGATAATACTGTAATAAAAGTGAAAATATACAATGCAATTAATCGCAAGCTCAGCATAATTGGCTCCGGCAATATATTTGAACTTCAGTTATGATTACGAACTTAACTAATAATAAGAAATATTTATAATTATTTGTTATTTTTCATCACCCTAATGATTCCATCCACCCACTGAGGACAGCCAAGAGAATGAATATGCAAATAAGATGCAAATACATTTTTATAAATCAAACCATCTCTTCCGTCAATTGTCCCTTTACCGCGATGAACGGTTAAACAGGTCTGCATATTTGGGTGTTGAGTGTTAAGTGTTGGGTGTTGAGTGTTAAGTGTTGGGTGTTGAGTGTTAAGTGTTGGGAGTTGAGTAAAAACATGTGAGTAATGAAACTCGTGTCCTTTGATTTCTGTTCCGATGTCAAAAAAAGGATTTTGAGAATCAACATTAACTATCATGTATCCGTGTCCCTGCGGCTCTTTTTCCATTTTTATTTTGATTGGGAATACACCTGCCATCGGATAATTCGTGCCATTGAATTCAATGGATTCCGCAAGATAAATCAGTCCCCCACATTCGGCATATATCGGAATGCCCTTCTCTGCCTTTTCTTTGACATCTTTCATCAAACTGTGGTTGTTAACCAATTCCTCAACATTTGATTCGGGGAAACCGCCCCCGATGTACAGTCCGTCAATCTCAGGCAACCGGCTGTCTTGAATCGAGGAAATTCCGATTAGTTCGGCTCCTCTCATTTTCAATGCTTCCAGGTTTTCAGGATAATAAAATGAAAACACTTTATCATTAAAATATCCCAGCCTGAGGCCTTTTCCATCGCTTTTTATTTTTTCAGAAGGTAACTCAAAGTTAATTGATTGAGCCGACTTTGCAATTTCAATGAGCTTGTCAATATCTACATGTTCACTTACAACTTTTCTAATCATCTCAATTGATTCGTAAGCTGAGGAATACTCACGGGGTGTGATTAACCCAAGATGGCGTGAGGGTAGGATGTCAGTATTTTTCAATCTTGGGATTGCACCAATTACAGGAATACCTGTATCATTTTCGATTGATTCCCTGATGATTTTTTCGTGTCTTTTGCCACCGACTT